>NZ_PGEM01000017.1 GCF_002934005.1 Cuspidothrix issatschenkoi CHARLIE-1
AAGTAGTAAAAGCCATGATAATAAACGGGTTAGGATTTGTCTCCAAACCGTTATATATGAATCCCGAATAACTGGAAACAATAACTTGGGAACTCTTAACTGGGAACGTCTTAACTGGGAACTCTTAACTGGGAACAGGGAACAGGGAACTCTTAACTGGGAACTCTTAACTGGGAACAGGGAACTCTTAACTGGGAACAGGGAACAGGGAACAGGGAACAGGGAACGGGGAACAGGGGAAAAAATCTTTAAGTTAATAGAGAGTTCAGTGTTATTAGTAGATGGGAAGCAACAAGTCAAGTTTGTTCTGAATGTGGATACAAATGGGGTAAACTTGATTTAAAAATTCGGAAGGTTCAGTGTTTAAATTGTGGAACTGAACACGACCGTGATGAAAATGCTGCCAAAAATATAAATAAAGTCGGGATAGGGCATTGCCACGACTCTAAACGGACGCAGAGACAGAGTAAGACTACTCTGGTAGCATCAGTCAGTGAAACGTCAAGAATCACCGCGTCTTTAGGTCGGTGAGTATATCAAATTTTTCCTCTCATCTTTGCATCTTGGTATAAACTAGCTAAGAATGAACTATATGTATCTTTAGTGATGTGAATTTATGCCAAGAACACCCAACGAATTTGCTGTTTTCCTGCTTTTAGACACTGGACATCGGGAAGAAGTGCGCTTTTCTACTTTTCCAGAATTTCAAAAATGGTATACAGGCGTATTAACCCCTAAATATGATTCCAATGAATTTATTAATGTACCGATTAAGAATATTCAAGGTGAATATTTAGTCGTACGCCCGTCCAAAATTGTCGGGATCAGGGTAGAACCAGTTTTTAATTCTAGTATTGAAAGATAAATAATGATCAAAAACCTGAGTTTGCTTGCGTTCAGCCTGGGAATTAGCTTGATCAATCCGCTGTCTTCAGTTGTAGCTCAAGTTCCTGTTCCACAGCCAATAGATATAGATATACCTGTTATTCACAACCCATCACCAACAAAATTACCTCCACTGCAAAAGGTTGATATCAACACCGTTTGTACTCCCCAAAACTGCTTGGGTTGGGATGAACAACTTTGGGGTAGAGATGGAGATAAAACAGCACTACTAAATGCCATAGATAACAGTTTGCTATATTTACAACATCACCAAGCTGCTGAAATTTATCAAAACTACCCCATTAAAGAAATTACCCTCAGTCGAGTTCGTCGGAGTTTATTACACTTTCGGCAACTGGTGGTAAGTTCTAGTTCAGCAGCAGAATTGCAAGCAGCGATCAGGCGAGAATTTGTCTTTTATCGGTCTGTAGGTAACGATAATCAGGGAACAGTTCAATTCACGGCTTATTATCGGCCTGTGTATATGGCCAGCCGCGTCAGAACTGCTGTATACAAGTATCCTGTGTATCGTCTGCCACCAAATTTTCAGAAATGGCCTAAACCCCATCCCAAACGTGTTGACTTAGAAGGAAAAAATGGTTTACTAGGTAACAAAAGCAGGTTACGGGGGTTAGAACTGCTTTGGTTTAGCAACCGCTTAGATCCCTATCTGATTCATATTCAGGGTTCTGCCCAAATTAAATTAACTAATGGACAAACCACATCTATTGGTTATGCCGGCGCAACTGATTATCCCTGGACTAGCATCGGTAAAGAAGTGGCAAAAGATGGCAAATTGCCCCTGAGCGGTTTAACAATGCCCAAGTTAATCAGTTATTTCCGCCAAAATCCTAGAGAATTGAATAATTATTTACCGCGTTGGGAAAGATTTGTTTTCTTTGCCGAAACTAATAACGCACCGGCTATAGGTAGTCTGGCAATACCTGTCACCGCAGACCGTTCTATTGCTACTGATAAATCTCTAATGCCTCCGGGCGCACTGGCACTAATTATTAATTCATTTCCCTATCCTAATGATCGCGGACAATTAGAATCTCGGTTAGTACAACGGTTTGTTTTAGATCAGGATACAGGTAATGCGATTAAAGGACCGGGAAGAGTAGATTATTTTATGGGAACTGGTCAACTGGCAGGCGATCGCGCTGGTATTTCTGGAGGTAGGGGTTCACTATTCTATTTATTACTAAAAGAATAGGAGTTTCAGAAGTTCAGGAGTCAGGAGTCAGGAGTCAGGAGTCAGGAGTCAGGAGTTCAGGAGGAAGAAGAAAGAAGAAAGAAGGAAGAAATTTCTCCCCTGCTCCCCTGCTCCCCTGCTTTAATAGGGTGGATAACCAAATTCATCATCATCTGCATATACATAGGAACTGGCAACACCAGCTATTTCCGCCTTAGAAACATCTGCTTTAATCAATTCCTTGCCAAATTCTTTATAATCTTCAAAGGTTTTACAAATGATTTCTGATTCAGGAGAATCTGAAGCAATCATATAATCAGTTAAAGTGGAAATTGTGGGATGTTTATAATCTACAGTTGAAGCCACTAAAGCAATATTAGGTTCTATCCCCCTTTCTTCACATTCAATAACCGGGCAAAAAATGCCGTGAGCATGAAATAAAGGTCCTTTAGGAGTCAGAGGTTTCTTTTGAAAACCTGCATAAGCTTTTTCTAATTCTCCGGCAAAACCGCCAGATATTCTACCTTGTTGATATTCGGCGTAACTCTTACCAAAACTTGCGCCGGCTGCACCACTAAGAGTTAATTGTAATGGTGATTGATGTAAAAACTTTTTATTTTCACCTACTAAAAAAATCAGATGGCGAGTGTAAATTTTAAATTTAAGTTTATTTGCTAAAAAATCATCTTTGTAATCTTTGAATGTACCTAATCTAATTTTTGTTTCTCGGTCTTGAACAGATAAAGGACCACGACGAATAATTACTAATTTGGGAGTAGTGCTAATAAATACCGTTTCCACCTCTCCAGAACTAAATTCATGTTCTATTTCTTGCCAATTATCATCGGGTTCAAAACCAACGGCTTGGGCGTTGTCTAGTTTAATTGCTAAACCATAACTCTGTAAACCATCTTCACCATAGCGGGGACTAATCATTTGACACCAGGGGAGAACCTGGGACGGTGGGGCGTTAAATTTCTCGTCTTCAAAGTCGAATTTAGCAGATGCTTTAGCCATTTTAGAATAACCGCGTGTTTTATTTTACAAGTTTATCTTTTGTACCATCTTTTGTACCATTCTTATGGGATGACTGGCACTTTCTGAATTAGATTTTAACAATTTCCTCTTGATGGTGGTTGGTTGGGGTTTCAGTAGAGGTGGGTGGGTATAATTGCTATATAAGTGAAGATAAGTGATTAGTTAATTCTTGGTTACAAGTTATATAGTTCAAACTTTACACAATTTTTGGCAATAATTAAAGGTTCAATACCTAAATGATCGGCAGTAAATTCATTATTTATGCACTATTCTTAACTCAACCATTAGAATAAAATTTCACTCCTAAAATTCACATTCTATGCTGTGTAAGAGCGATACAATATGTTTATTAGGAGTTATTATGTCAACTTATCCAGGAGTTAGTGGTATAGGTAGTTTACAAATCAAATAAGATTGCTATTTATATACTAATCTACCTTCAATTTCACTATTAAGAAGTTGGTGAGCGATCAAATATTCTTCCAATACGTTTTGGGCAGATGTTGTGACTATTTTAGAATCACCTAACTTAGTCAATTCTTGAATTGTCAGGTTTAGGCTCTGAACTGAATTTTTGTAATGATATTCCTGTAGAGAGATAGTATATTGATTATCAGCTTCTACAGGTTTGCCGTTAATGCTCAAAGATTCAAGTCTCTTCTCACCATCATTGTAAACCGCCTGAACACCTTTGTTTACTTGAAAACAATTACTTTCACCAGGTATTCTGTTTTCCGCTCTCATGATGTACGCAAATAAGTTGAGCAGTTGTTGGCCTGTTAATTTGACCCTATAAAGTGGACCATCGTAAGGGTAAACTTTTTTCAGGTCACTAAGTGTCACTAACGGACCTAATTCTTGACCTCGTATTGAACCACTGCCTATAAATACTACATCAGACATAGCGGATTCAGCTAAACTGTCTGTAATTAAGTTACCCACTTCGGTTTCTATTTCCCGCAGAGGATGGGTTAAACGGCGTGTTAATCGAGATATAAGCCGATTATATTTGCGATCTACCTCGTCTTTGAAAATACCAATAAATTTTTCTAGTTCAGCATCGGGTTCTGCAATATTATTATTCACTGGTATAAGTTGCCATTTCCATTCAACAATGCTATTGGTAGCATCGTCTACTACAATGTCAAAACGTCCTATTTGATCTGTACCTACTCCAGCTTGAGCTATAAGAATGTTGTTAACTTGTGCTGGTTGTTCCAAAATAGTGTGGGAGTGTCCACCAATGATCATATCCACACCCCATTCAGGATCTAACATTGCTGCCAGTTTTTTATCTTCTTCAAAACCAATGTGAGTAAGGAGAATTGTTAAGTCTACATCTTCATTTTTATAGGCGTTACAAATCTTGCCTACTTCCGCAGCAGCATCTTCCAAGCCGACAAATGTCCCAATACTTGTGTCGAGTTTTAAGGATTTCATCACTTCTTCAGTAACAATCCCAATGAACATAATATCAAATCCATCTACATTCAGGATCAGATAGGGGTTCATTAATCTCTTATTATACTTTTTGATATATAAATTGGCATTGACTATGGGGAAGTTTGCCATCTTTTCTAAGAATAGTAAATGAGGAAACCCATAATCTAACTCGTGGTTACCTAATGTCACGACATTAGGGGCAAGGTAATTCATGATTTCCATCGTTGAAAGACCTTTGTATTCAGTATCAATCATAGACCCCTGGAGCATATCACCAGAAATCACAAAAAGTGTGTTTTTCTCTTCTTGACGTACCTTGTTGATATATCCTGATAGTAGTGCTAGTCCGCCAATAAGATTACCTGCTGCACCCTTAGATTCGGCTAGAAAATCTCCGTGCATATCATTGGAATGCAGAATTGTAAATTTTTTTAACCGTTCTGTTGTCACTGTTGTCATTTTGTTGCCCCATTTAGTCTGCTCAAACTAGCTGTTTCAGTATGACATAATTTATTATTTTATACCAATTGGCTATGAACTTTTAACTATAAATCAGCTTAAGTTATACATTTGCTATCTTTAGTATTTTTTCATAATTCTCGTTGCAATTACAACGGAGTTTTTAGGATACTTTCATGGTGTGCGAGTTCAATTATTAACAGGAACAATGATCGAACAATATCCACCTGATTCTGACAAAAAAGCGCGGTTAGTTAGGTATAATTGCTACATGAGTGAGGAGAAGAGGGAATGAACCACGAAGGACGCGAAGGAATAAAACCCAAAGGTTTATCTTAGTTCAACTACAGTTGATATTATTTTACTTACTCGCAGTCACCTGAAACTATGACAAAATATAATAGTATAAAAATAGAATCAATAGATGATAAATCTCCCTATTTATCGGCTGTAATAGATTTATGGAAGCCTCATAGGGCAACTCTTGGATTATTTCCTAGAGATGCTTTTGTAGAAAGAGCAGCTAAACGTCAGATACTCGTAGCAATTAACGCTGAAGGTGAATCTATTGGATATTTATTATATCGTAATTCTTATGACAGAATTACTATTGTTCATCTTTGTATATCTCCCTCATATAGAAAGAACGGTATTCCTGATCTATTAGTTAATGAACTCAAAAAAATTACTGTAGAAAAATATAGGGGTATTGGGTTAAGTTGTCGCATTGATTATAAACTACAACTTATGTGGTCAAGGCTAGGTTTTGTTTATAAATACGAAAAACCAGGTAAAAATAAAGCTGGAAAACCTCTAGGATTTTGGTGGTTAGATCATGGACATTCAAAATTACGATTTTCTGAAACTTTACCGTTTAGGTTGTATAAAAAGAACTTAAAAACTAAGATAATTATGCCTGAAAATATATTAATTTTATCAATTAAACCGAAATACGCGGAAATGATATTATCTGGACAGAAAAAAGTAGAACTCCGTCGTGTTCGTACTCGCTTAAAAGATGGTGACTTAGTTTTAGTATATGTTTCATCTCCCACAAAAGCTTTAGTTGCTACATTTGAAGTAGATAATATTATTCAAAATGAAATTCAAGCTAAGCCAAAAGACATAAATGATTTTTGGAAAGTTATTAAAAATATAGCTGGAATTAGTTGTAATGAGTACAAGACATATTACGATACTGCCTCAACAATAGTTGCTATTTTTATTAAAAATGTAAACAAGCTACATAATCCTATAGAGTTGGAAACATTGAGAGACAAAATTCCCAGATTTCACCCTCCACAAAGTTATCGTTATTTGAAACATAATGAATTTCAGTTATTTGAGTCTTTAATTCAAGATAAATCCCTTATATCTTCTAATAAAAAATAATTTATGTTACTAAATGACAAATCTGAATTTACACAACTTTTTAACGAATTTATAACTTCCTATCCCTACACACCAAATGGGATAAGTCATATAAAGTCATATACGGAGCAACGTCAACAAGCTTGCCGTAACTTTGAGATAATTAGAACAGCAGCAGATAGAGGTGAAAATATCAGAGAATTAGTATTGTTACAACTCTTACCGCATAGTAATACAATCAATAATCGTCAAAGAGGTGCTTGGATTCATATTGCCCCATCTGTCACCAAAGATATTAAAGAATGGTTTGAAGGTGCAAAGTGGGCTAAAAGTGAAGATTGGGATCAAATTGCTACTGCCATTTTTAATTTTATATGTTCGTGTAATGCTAAACCAAAGAAATTATTAAATTATTGTATGGAGTTTTCACAATTGCATTGTTCTAAAGGTTTTCAGATGGGGATGCTAACTCCTATTTTAAATGCACTACAACCTAATCAATTTTTATTGATAAACAACAAATCACGAAAATTAATTAATTATTTTGCCAATACAAACTATGGAAACAAACTTATAGACTATCCCACAATTAATAATACAGGACGTAATTTGGTTCAAGAATTGGCTCAAGATATGCACAAAGTTGGTGTACCAGCTATACGAGATGATGATTTATTCGATATGTTCTGTCATTGGCTAATAGCCATCAAAAAATATGACTTTCAATATCAAAATCAACAACAGATTAATACAGTGAATAGAAATATTAAATCTAATCCTAAATATACTTTATCTGATATCAGTCAAGAGATCTGTTTTGAAGAGACAACTATAAAACGTTGGATACACACAATTAATCGAAAAGGTCAAGCCATATTTTACGGTTCACCCGGAATAGGTAAAACATTCATAGCTGAAAAAATAGCAAAACATCTAATTAGCGAAGGTAATAGTTTTTATGAATTACTCCAATTTCATCCAGCATACACCTATGAAGACTTCATTCAAGGTATCCGTCCTCAAAGTGAAGATGGTAAATTAACATATCCACTTGTTCCCGGTAGATTTTTAGAATTTTGCAAAAAAGCAGAAGCATTTCAAGATACCTGTATTCTCATCATTGATGAAATAAACCGAGCGAATTTACCCCAGGTTTTTGGTGAATTAATGTATTTGTTAGAATACCGTGATCAAGAAATTCCTCTCGCTGGGGGTAATAAATTTCGTATTCCTCAAAATGTCCGTATTATTGGTACAATGAACACCGCAGATCGTTCTATTGCACAAATTGATCACGCTTTACGTCGTCGTTTTGCATTTATTGAATTACGTCCTAATTATGATGTTTTAATAAAATACCACCAACATACAGATTTTGCGGTTATGGATTTAATTAATGTTTTAAAACGATTAAATAACGCAATTGATGATAAAAACTATGAAATTGGTATTTCTTTCTTTTTAACTCGCAACCTACGAGAAGATATAGAAGATATTTGGAAGATGGAAATAGAACCATATTTAGAAGAATACTTTTTTAACAATCTAGAAAAAGTAGATGATTTTCGCTGGGATAAAATCAAGGAATCTTTAACGATATGAAACCAGGAAATTTAAAAATTATTGAACTTACTGAATATCAATCTAAATCTTTTGAACGTGATGAAATTTCCGAAGAAGTTGAAATCATATTACATGAAAAATACAAAAACCTGGTAGATGTAGATCCTCCCAGTTACAAAACTCGTTATCAATGGAAACTAACCGCTAAGGGATGGATCGGTTATATTCCTATAAACGCTAACTTTGCTTTAAAAATAAATCCTAAAGTCCCAATTAAAAATTTATTTGGAATGTTGGAATATGCTTACAATTTAAAAAGCTTTCAATTTCTTGATGGTTTAATAAATTGTGATTCTGTAGAGGATTTTTACAATAAATTTGCTTATATTTTAGCGGAAAAAATTATAGAACGCTGTCGTAAAGGTTTATATCGTAGTTATGTACCCAAAACTGAAAAATTAACTTATGTACGGGGTAGGTTAAATGTCCAAGAAATGATTAAAAAACCTTGGGATATAAAATTACAATGTGAATATCAAGAACACACTGCGGATATTATAGATAATCAAATTCTATTTTGGACGTTGTTTCATATTGGCCATAGCGGTTGTTGTTCAGAGAAAGTATCAGAAATAGTTAGAAAAGCCTATCACGCTATGCAAGGAATGGTATCTTTACAACCTTGTAATTCAAAAGATTGTATTGAGCGAAATTACCACCGTTTGAATAATGACTATTATACATTACATCAACTTTGCCGATTCTTTTTAGATAATACTATCCCCAGTCACGAAATAGGGAAAAATACAAATTTACCGTTTTTAGTAAATATGGCGCGTCTTTATGAAATGTTTGTTGCAGAATGGTTAAAGGTAAATTTACCGCCAAATTCTGTCAAAACTCAAGAAAAAATTTTCATAGACAAAAACAGATATTTTAAACCTGATTTAATTATCTACGATACTCAAAGTTCAACTCCTAAATATATTCTCGATACTAAATATAAAAATCCAGAGAAGATTCCTGATAATGATCTAAATCAAGTAGTAACTTATGCAGTTTCTAAACATTGTTCTGAAGCTGTGTTAGTTTATCCTAAAGTGTTAAATAATTCTTTTCATCAATACAACATTGGAAATATTAAAGTTCGTAGTCTTACTTTTTCTCTCCATGAAAATCTTGAAGATGCGGGAAAAGAATTTTTAAAAAAACTTTTTTCGTAAGAATTCACCGAGTCAGAATGCTTATAAAATCAGGAATACAGGCAAGTGATATTTTCTTAAAAATCATCATAACCTACTCCAAAAGCCTTGATTTTCCTGACTTAGAGTATTTTCTATCCTGAATCCTTACCTTTTTTCTTAAATTCCCTAGAGATATCAAATAAATTTTAAGAGATGATTTAACATGATCAGCAATAATGAATTCACAATATCCACCCGATAAAAAATAATCCTGTAGATCCTTAAATCCTGGACATCCTGATTCTGACAAAAAATGTCCTAAATCTGCAACAAATTCGCCAAAGATTCAGGTAAGGGTAAAATAATCAACAATAATAAAGCCATAGCAATTAAACCCATAAAATCCCTTTTATTATCTAATTCTGTGACATCATTTAAAGCCGGTTCATCAATTAAAGGAACAAATAATAAAAGAATTGCCCACAATAAAAATTCTTCTCTGATAAAAGAAAAGAGTAATAATAAGAATCTAGCAATTTGACCAATCATCACCGCAGTCCGTTGTCCAAACATCGCATGAACAATATGACCACCATCTAATTGTCCTACGGGCATCAAATTTAAAGCAGTAACAATTAATCCTAATAATCCCGCCACTGCAACTGGGTGTAAATTCAGGGCAGATTTTACAGTTAGTTCACTCCCTAAAGCTAATTTCGCCAGTAAAGCCAATAAAATGGAGTATTTAGGATTCAGTGCATTCGGGTTTAATAGTCCTGTTTTTTCCGGCAAACTGACTATTTCAGAATTAGCTAAACCCCACATTAGTAAAGGTATAGTAATAATAAATCCCGCTAAAGGACCGGCAATACTCACATCAAATAAAGCTTTGCGGTGAGGCATAGGACTCCGCATTTTAATAAAAGCCCCAAATGTCCCTAAGAAAAAAGGTACAGGAATAAAATAAGGTAAGGTAGAGCGAATTTGATAAAATCTAGCTGTTAAATAGTGTCCTAATTCATGAGTACCTAAAATAGTCACTAATCCTAAAGCATAAGGTAAACCTTGAATAAATAATGTCAGATCAGATTCCAATTGAGTGATGTGAAAACCAGCAATTCTCAATCCTACTAAAGTAGTAGTAAATAAAGTTAATACTAATAATAGTATGGCTAACCCTGGCTCGGTAATTTTTTCTGCATTACGTTGGTTATTTTGTTTAGCTGCTTGAGCATTGGGAACTAAAACAAAGAAGGGTTTATCATTCATTCCTTCTTGAAATATGACTAGAAAGCGATCGCCAAATACTCTGTCAATATTAGCTTTAACTTGTGCATAAGCCTCACTAGATATAGTTCGCAATTGACCACGACAAATTATTGCCTGAGGTTGATAATCTATCTTTTGTACATAATATACACCCCAAGGAAAACAATTTCGCAGTTGGCTTTCTTCTGCTAAATCAATCGGCCGTACTGGTGTTGTTTCTCTTGGAAGATTATTATTTCCTGCTGATGGATTTTCTGTTCCTTGATTTTCTGGATTTGCAGGTAACTGTCGTCCCCAATTAAATAACAGCCAATACAATAATAAACAAACTGCTGAGACCCAGAGAATTAATTCTGAGGGCGGTGTTTGCTTGACACCATACACTAAAGACCAACCAGCTAATAAAAATGCTGGAGTCATTAAAACTAACCACAACAACCATATAGGAGTTCTTGTAGCCCGTGCAACAGTTTGTTGCATCATTAAATAAGTTAATAACCCCAAAATGAGGAGAAACAAAAATACCATGATATTTTCTACTTAATAGAATACCTTACTTGTATTTTCCGTTACAGATTTTAATTACAAGCAAGACTGCACACCCTAATCTTTCTATTACAGTTAACAGAAATGTTAAATACACTGTAACCTAATTATTCACCTGTCCTGAGTTTTGGTTTTTTCATTTATGTCTTCTTTGCCTCAACAGTCTCCTCATCAGACTAAACCTCCGCGTTCTATATTTCCTCAAACCACGTCAGTTCAGGAAAGCCCTCTAGCAAATAACACTATTTTTGCTTTTCCACCTAATCGGGATACTTTGGGAGGAACGTCTTACTTCATTGTGACAAATGAAGGCAACATTCTCATAGATTGCCCTGCCCTAGAACCAATAAATCAAGATTTTTTGTCTTTACATGGCGGAGTCAGGTGGTTTTTCATTAGTCATCGTGGTGCTATTGGCAAGGCTGCAGAATATCAGCAAATCTTAAACTGCGAAATTCTGATTCAAGAACAAGAAGCTTATTTATTGCCTGGTTTAACTCTCACCACCTTCTCTGATCAGTTCACTCTCAAAGCCACCACAGAAATTATCTGGACACCAGGCCATTCTCCAGGCTCATCATGTCTATACTATCGTGAATTTGACGGCGTTTTATTTTCTGGTCGGCATTTAGTTCCAAACCAGTATGGTGAACCTGTGCCATTACGCACATCTAAAACCTTTCATTGGCCACGACAACTTAGAAGCATTCAATCCCTACGCGATCGCTTTACAGCAGAAAGTCTAAATCATATTTGCCCAGGTTCTAATACAGGCTACCTTAGAGGTCAAGCCTCTATAGATCAAGCATACCAAAAAATTCTTAACTTGAATTTACCAACTTTGCGGGAAATGCAAGCAGTCTTTTAATTTAGAGAAGAGTCGCCCAGAAGCCCACACTCACCTGTTCGCGCAAGCGTGCCGCAAGGCATAAAGGAGTGTGTGGAGTACGTCACGAAATAGGTAATGGTTAAGAGGGAATAGAATTTTCTCCCCTGCACCTCTCACCTATTCCCTATCACCAAATTTTTACTCAAAAGTTCTATAGCTGCTTGATATTGGGCATCTTTTTCCGTGCCAATTTGCTCACGGTTAATTGGTGGTTGGGGAATTATTTGATCTGGTTTAATTCCCAATTTATTAATATCTCGATGGTTAGGAGTTTCATATTTAGCAATTGTCACCGCTAAGCCAGAACCATCAGATAATTCAAACAAAGATTGAATTAAGCCCTTACCAAAGGTAGTTTCACCTATCAACTGGGCGCGGTGGTTATCTTGTAATGCACCCGCTAAAATTTCGCTGGCACTGGCAGTTCCCTGATTAACTAGAATCACTAAAGGATCTTTTGTCAACGGCGGACCAAAAGCTTCATAATTACCCTGAATCCCTTGACGATTGACAGTGTAAACGATTGTTCCAGAGTCCAACCATAGACGAGCGACTTCTATTCCCGCTTGTAAAAGTCCACCGGGATTATTTCTTAAATCAAGAATATAGGCAGACGCGCCTTTTTTTTCTAAAATAGAAATAGCGTGTGCCAATTCCTTAACAGCATTGGCACTAAATTGACTCAAGCGGAGATAGCCAATTTTATCGCCTTCATGGGATAGGCGTAAATCAGCTATTACAGGATTAAGCGCAATCCGATCTCGTACCAAGACCACTTCCTGATCCTGTTCTCCTGCTCGGCTAATTAAGAGAGTCACAACACTGCCAGCAGGACCCCGCATTCGCGCCGCAGCTTCATCAATACTGAGATTCTCTGTAGATAATCCCTCAATTTTCAAAATGCGATCGCGTGGTTTTAAACCTGCTTTTTGGGCTGGAGAATTTTCAATAGGTGCAATTACTTCCAAAATACCAGTTTGGGGATTGAAAGCAATTTGTAATCCCACACCTGTTAATTCTCCAGAAGTGTTCACTTGTAAACTGCGATATTTCTCAGGTTCAAGAAAACGGGTAAAAGGATCATCCAGACTCTTGAGCATATCCTGAATTGTGGTATAAGCAGCTTTCTGGTTCGGAAAATAATGTTTTAATGCCTTTTGTCGCACATCAACCCAATTTTGGCTGTTAAACGTCCCGTCCAGATAAGAGCGATTTAAAATTCGCCACACTTCGTAAACAAGCTTTTGTTCTTGGGTCATAGCTAAAGCTGGAGAAACAAACCCTCCCAGCACCAAGCAAAAAACCAGTACCAGTGAACATCCTAGCCGCCAAAACCGCCCAACCCATTGATTCATGAACCCTGTTTTCAGTTCCATCTCAGACTCAAATTCCCTAAAACTTTCAATGCTACTTGTGTTGTTGATGAAATCTATCTCTCGACTATGTTACTTTTTTTATAGAAGAAGTGCATTCTTCTCATAAAGTTGCTAATCCAACTTTTCTTAAAGATCATCCTTCCTGATCAACGATAAAATTTTCTTTGAAGTCAATATTGTCAGTGTTGCCTTACTAAAGACCAGAGACAGGAAGATTGCTCAAACATAGGGTGAGTTACACCCTAATTTACGCTCGTGGACAAGTAGAAACCTATTCCCTTGGATGAAGCGAGAAGCGAACCCTCTAACTGAGATTAGTCTAATAGTCACTTATGACAGGGCTTCGCATAACAAAACTTATCAACCGCAATCTATTTTTAGGAACTTGAGATTGTATGGCCAACGTTTATGACTGGTTTGAGGAACGCTTGGATCTCCAAGAACTTGCTGATGACATAACCAGCAAATATGTTCCTCCCCACGTTAATATTTTCTACTGCTTAGGTGGAATTACCCTAGTTTGCTTCCTCATCCAGTTTGCCACTGGATTTGCCATGACATTCTACTACAAGCCCACCGTTGCCGAAGCTTTCTCCTCGGTACAGTACATCATGAATGAAGTCAACTTTGGTTGGCTAATTCGCTCCATCCACCGTTGGTCAGCCAGCATGATGGTACTGATGATGATTCTCCACACCTTCCGCGTTTATTTAACAGGTGGCTTCAAAAAGCCTCGTGAATTAACCTGGGTGAGCGGTGTAATCATGGCTGTGATCACAGTTTCCTTCGGTGTAACAGGCTACTCTCTACCTTGGGATCAAGTTGGTTACTGGGCTGTAAAAATCGTTAGTGGTGTACCAGAAGCAATTCCCGTAGTCGGTGTTCTGATCTCCGATTTATTACGTGGTGGTTCTAGTGTTGGCCAAGCTACACTCACCCGCTATTACAGCGCCCACACCTTTGTTCTCCCTTGGTTAATTGCTGTCTTCATGTTGTTCCACTTCCTGATGATCCGCAAACAAGGTATTTCTGGACCTTTGTAATTAAAGTTATTAGCAACTAGGCAAAACTTAGTTTCCAGATCATTGTAGTTTGTTTTAAACTGAGGGAAAATAACTTGTAAGTTGTAAACATAGACTAGTATCTGAACTCTGAGTCAGTTATGTAGCTCATGGCTTTAGCCAATGCTTTAACCTCACTTCAGCCGGAGAACGCATTTAGAAATGTCAACGCAAAAAAAACCGGATCTGAGCGATCCCCAATTAAGAGCCAAACTCGCCAAAGGCATGGGTCATAACTACTATGGTGAACCCGCCTGGCCTAACGATTTGCTCTACATATTCCCAGTTGTGATCATGGGATCTTTTGCCTGTATCGTGGCTCTAGCTGTTCTAGATCCCGCTTTAACAGGTGAACCGGCAAATCCTTTTGCTACTCCTTTGGAAATTTTGCCAGAGTGGTACTTATTCCCTGTATTCCAAATTTTACGCTCACTACCTAATAAACTCTTAGGTGTGTTAGCTATGGCTGCTGTACCTGTGGGATTAATTATTGTTCCTTTCCTAGAAAGCGTCAACAAGTTCCAAAACCCCTTCCGTCGTCCTGTTGCCATGACAGTATTTCTGTTTGGTACCCTTGTTACTATTTGGTTAGGTATTGGTGCTGCAATGCCATTAGATAAATCCTTAACCTTAGGATTGTTCTAAGAGAGTCAGTTACACTGAAAACTAACTCTGGTAACGTCTGTGATCTTCAAAAGTGTATACCTGATAATATCTGACAGACAAATAGCCATGATTTTTGATTGTCTACTTGTAGTTGATATGTTAAACGATATACGCTTTTGAAGATCCACAGGCGTTAACTAATTTGCGATTGTGGAAAGAATATCTGAAGATCATGATCACCAGTCAGCTTTCCCAGTCTCAAATACCAGAATTTTAATTTTTTTGATGTGTAATAATTATGCTCAAAGATTAGGGAATAAAGTCATGATCAAATAAAAATTATGATCAGACTTTGAAAGCTCTCATCTTGGATAATCAATTCCCATGGCAAAATTTAAAATCAGCCAATTAATCAGACATTCCCAGATTTTTAACTTACTTTACTATTTAAGTCACGGTCAATGCTTAGCATAGTGCAGCAAGACCATCTGACGGTAAAGAGCGATCTTAAGCTCCTATACCAAGTACAACAATGGTTTGAAAAATTTTGTCAGCGATATTTACCTCAATATGGCTGGTCAGACAGCCAACTTTATCGTCTCAACCTAGCATTAGCAGAAGGTTTTACTAACGCAGTTCGTCACGCTCATCATTCCTTACCACCAGAAACAACTATAGAAATTCAAGTCATTCTCTGGATTGATAGACTAGAAATGAGAATTTGGGATTATGGACAACCATTTAATCCTGATGTGATCATTGAGCCAGAACCCGGTACTTTGCAAGTAGGTGGGTATGGCTGGTTTTTACTCCGGCGTTTGGCAGAGAAAGTTGTCTATGAACGCGATTCAGATACTAGAAATTGTTTGTTAATTGTTAAATATTGTTTAGAACCATAACATTAACACCTAGTAACTTTTAACTGCATACGAAAAATTAAAATTTCACTATTTTTCTAGTATTTATCCAACTATAGGCAGATTGAAATTAGTATTTTCTTTACTATGGTTTTTGTGCCAAAAAAGACCTGATCACGTTTTTTGTGGTCATATTAAACTAGCTGTTTTAACAAAAACTTTATGCAAATTATTAGGAATTCCCTATACTGTCCTTACTTACGGAAAAGAAGTTTGGGAACCGCTTGAAAGTGAAGAAAGACAATGTAAAATATCTAGTCATTAGTCGGGGTGATGACCGACCAATATTAGCCCAGTTAGCCAAAGATTTAGGCGTGAGCGATCGCGTCATTTTTACTGGATTTGTCCCCACAGAAGCATTAATATTTCATTATCACCTAACTGATGCCTATATCATGCCCTCTCAAGAAGGTTTTGATATTGTCTATTTAGAGGCCATGCCCTGTGGCATCCCTGTATTATCAGGAGATAATGATGGATCTGCTGACCCCTTACAGAATGGTAAACTCGGTTGGAGAATCCTCCATCGTGATCCTGATGCAGTAGCAGCCGGCTGTATAGAAATTCTCCAAGGTAATGATCAACGTTGTGATGGACAATGGCTAAGAGAACAAACTCTCGCTGCATTTGGGATATACACTTTCCCACAGCGGTTACAACAACTCTTGCTCAATTCAGCATCCATAGTAGGTGACAGGCTTGGCCGTGAGCGTCAGCCAAACGGTGACAGGTGACAGAGTTGAAAAGACTTTGGGGTAAGGCTTTTTCGGTCAATTTTATATTTCATTGCAGTGTATACCGCCATATCACCCAGAACTAAACTTGCTATTCTAAAGTCAGCAGCACAAATTTGAGACATGAGCTTTAAAAATTTACAATTCAACTTTGAAAATATCCGCCCTTGGTTAACCTTATTAGCAATTTCCTGGTTATTAGCCTCCTTGGGTTTAGGTTGGTTAGTCAATTCTTTATTAATTATTTTCGGCTTATTGTTATTTTTACCTGTGGTTGCATTCTTAGGGTTTCGTTGGTGGTTAGCAAAAAATCTAGTCACTGGCCAATGTCCCGTCTGTGGATATGAATTAACAGGAGTTAATAACACTCAACTACAATGTACAAATTGTGGAGAGCAGTTATCGTTAAAGAACAACCAATTTCAGAGGTTTGCACCGGAAGGAACAATTGATATCACAGCAGTGGAAGTAGAGGCCAAATCAGTGGAAGATTAGTTATAGGAGGCAAGAGGCAGGGGATCACAGGAGCAGGAGTAAAAAATTTATATGATTCTTTCTGAACTACTGAACTACTGAATTATATTCCCCAATTTTTTGTGCCATTGCTGGAAATTTTTGAGAAAATGTGGCTGCTGTAATTCAGAAAGCCAAAGAATTAAAGCATCCTCGTTGTTATCTTTGTAATAGCCCCGTCGTTTGCCCGCAGTTTTGAAACCAAACTTTTGATACAAGGAAATAGCAACGTGGTTAGAATCACGGACTTCGAGGGTAGCTCTTTCTAAACCCAGATCAATAGCAGTTTGCAATAGCACACACAATAAGGCCTTGCCTAACCCTTGACCATGATATTCAGGGTGAACTGCCAAAATTGTAATGTGTGCTTCCTCTAAAATTGACCAAAAGCAACCCATTCCTAACAGTTCAGAGTCATTGAAAGGTGAAAATAAGCCAAAAAAATGACTATTAGGGCTTTCTAACTCGCGTAGATAGCCTTCCATAGTCCACAAACCATTAAAACAGGCTTTATCCAGTTCTAACAATTCCGTAAGATTGTCTCTAGTTAAAGATTGAATTTTTAAGTCTGATGAAATCACGATTTTTGAGAATTAGGGAAGGTTAATTATCTAAGACTTACTCATTGACAGGACTAACAAAATATGATATCTGGATTTCTGGCATTTTTACGTGATTGTTTGATGATTTTTGAGCGATAGGGAAGCGCTGCTGCAAGCAGTTCCCTATTGATCAGAAGTTAATCGCCACAAGCCTGAAACGACCAAATATCCTTCATACATATCATGGTTAATTTGTACAGTGCCTAAGTCCTATCATCAATTATCAATTACCCATTATCCGTTACCAATGAGAGGGTAAACTGGGAACGAGGACATATACTCATGCCCTTATTTTTCACAAAGAGAAGTTTTAGTAGTTATGGTATTGACTCCCCCCGTCGAAGTTCAAGTTTCTGGCCGTCAATATTTACAGCCACAAAACAGCAACAGTGCTGATATTTCCCCTAACCAACAACTCCTACCCTTGACAGCTAGAGTCAATCATCATGACAACCTGGAAATCGGTGGGTGTGATGTAACTACCTTAGTGGAACAGTTTGGTTCGCCTTTATATATTTTGGATGAAGAAACCCTGCGGACGGCTTGTAGGCAATATCGAGATACCTTTAAAGAATACTATAAAGGAGAATCTCAGGTACTTTATGCTTCTAAGGCATGGAATTGTTTAGCAGTTTGTGCCATTGTGGCCTCAGAAGGCTTAGGAATTGATGTAGTATCCGGTGGGGAACTTTATACTGCCCTCAGTGCGGGTATGACTCCAGATAAAATCTACTTACATGGCAATAACAAATCTCGTGATGAGTTAGTTTTAGCAATTCAGTCCGGTTGTACTATTGTTGCTGATAACTGGCATGAATTACATACATTGGTGAAAATAGCAGGAGAACAAACAGAAGATTCTTCTCTGTTCCCAATTCGGATTATGCTGCGGTTAACACCTGGGATTGAATGCCATACCCATGAATATATTCGCACGGGTCACTTAGATAGTAAATTTGGTTTTGATCCCAATAATTTACAGGAAGTATTTGCTTTTGTTAGTCAACAGCCTAGTTTAAACTGTGTGGGTTTACACGCTCATATTGGTTCACAAATTTTTGAGCGTCAACCCCATAGAGATTTAGCTGCGGTGATGGTGCAGTGGCTACGGGATGCGGCTAAACATGGTTTAAATGTGACAGAATTAAATGTCGGTGGTGGTTTAGGAATTAGATATACAGAATCCGATGATCCTCCAAGCATTGTGGAATGGTCAAAGGCAATTTGTGAAGTTGTGCAAGCAGCTTGTTTATCGGAAAATCTGCCTTTACCTAAGTTACTTTGTGAACCTGGGCGATCGCTTATTGCTACATCTTGTGTCACTGCTTATACAGTTGGTGCTACTAAGGTGATTCCTGAAATTCGCACCTATGTGGCGATTGATGGCGGAATGTCAGATAATCCCCGTCCTATCACCTATCAATCAGTTTATCGTGTGGTGGTTGCGAATAAAATATCTGCTCCTTGCACCGAAATCGTGACATTGGCTGGTAAACATTGCGAATCAGGAGATATTCTGATTAAAAATGCCCAACTGCCAAAAACTGAAGCAAATGATATTCTCGTAGTTATGGGAACTGGTGCATACAATTACAGTATGGCATCTAACTATAATCGCCTCCCTCGACCGGCAGCAGTTGTAGTGGCAAATGGCGAAGCAAATTTAATTTTGCAGCGTGAAACTTATCAAGACTTGATTCGACAAGATTGCTTACCGGAAAGACTGAAATAGTTCGTAGTCAGTGGTCAGTGGTTGAAAAATCAGAACTGACAACTGACCATTGACAACTGACAAATGACTATAAGAATCCAGATGTCATGAGAGATTGGTGGAAGCAATGGCTGATAAACCTGGGAGATAGGTCACAGTCCTTGCTCCTTGGGACTCTGGATATGATGTTGGTGCTGGCACTGACATACATAATCCTGGTGATTATTAGTGAACGGCGCACATTATGGATGGTGCGAGGGTTTATAGTCTTAATGCTTTGCTCGGTTCTCAGTGGCAAGTTAGGATTACCTTTGCTAAATTTTGTTCTGGAAAAATTGGTGATTGGCTGTGCTGTAGCTATGGCTGTGGCACTGCAATCAGAATTTCGCCGTTTTTTGGAACAGTTGGGACGTGGTGAATTTTGGCAGTTATTTCAAAATAATCGCTTGGCAATCCCTAAATCCGATAGTGTAATTGATGAAATTGTTGATGCAGTTAAAGAACTATCAAAAAATCGTATTGGTGCTTTGCTCATTTTAGAAACCACTGGGCCAATTGAAGAGCAAGATTTCTCAGTCCCAGGAGTGAAGCTGAATGCGGAAATTTCTAAAGAACTAATCCAAACTATTTTCCAGCCAAAAACTTTGTTACATGATGGAGCAACCTTAATTCGTGGTTCACGCATTGTATCATCAGGTATAATTTTACCACTTTCAGGGCGTACAGCTTCACGGCAGTTGGGAACACGCCATCGGGCAGCAATGGGAATTACGGAAAGGGTCGAAAACTGTATTTGTATTGTTGTATCTGAAGAAACGGGTTCTATTTCCTTAGCGGAACGCGGAACTCTATATAGACCACTAACTATTAAAAAGCTGAAAGAGTCTTTAGAGGCTCGATTTTCTCCAACTGTAGATCGGGAAGCTGTAGCACCTGGTCTTTTCAGTTTAGTTCGTCAGTTTGGTAGTCCTTTACTAAAATTAATTTCCCGATTGCCTGGATTACCTTGTCTTCGATACGCTACTCGTAGTTTATTTACCCGTAGGGGTACGACCGCTTCTCAAGATAAAAAATGAAAATACAACAAACTGAATTGCAATATTTACCCCTAGATTTAAAAAAAGAATTACTACCTCAACACGTTGCCGTAATTATGGATGGTAATGGCCGATGGGCAAAACGCCAAGGTTTACCCCGGATTATGGGTCATAAAGCTGGTGTGGATGCTCTCAAGAATTTGTTACGCTGCTGTAAGGACTGGGGGATTAAAGCCCTGACTGCTTATGCTTTTTCCACGGAGAACTGGAAAAGACCACAGGAGGAAGTGGAATTTTTGATGAGTTTGTTCCAGCGTGTGTTGCGTCAAGAACTACGAGAAATGGTCGAAGAGAATGTACAAATTCAGTTTGTGGGCAACTTACAAGCTTTACCAAAAGGATTGCAAGAAGAAATTTCTCGCTCAATGACAGAAACTAAAAATAATCAAAGTATTAAGTTTACTGTGGCCACAAATTATGGTGGCAGACAGGAGATTTTACAAGCCTGTCGAGCGATCGCCCAAAAGGTAAAAGAAGGTTTACTTCAGCCTGATGATATTTCTGAAGAAGTTTTTGAAGCTCATTTATATACAGCCGGAGTTGCGGATCCCGATTTGTTAATTCGTACCAGTGGAGAAATGCGTTTATCAAATTTCTTGCTTTGGCAAATGGCCTATGGAGAAATTTATATTACTGATACTCTCTGGCCAGATTTTGACCGTCATGAGTTCCATCGAGCTTTATCTACTTATCAACAACGAGAACGCCGTTTTGGGAAAGTTTAGATGATGGTTGACGGTTGACAGAAAATTATATTACGAATTACGAATTACCCATTGCGGGAGTCGGGAGTCGGGAGTCGGAAATTACGAATTACGAATTACGAATTACGCAATTTATGGGCCTGAGAAAACAGCTTCTTCAATATCTTCTCGACTGAGAGAATATTTGAAAGAACGTTGAATATCTTGGCTATTTTCCCCTGCTTGGAGGTAACGGACAGTGATTTGCTCAGTATCTAACCACAGTTCTGCTTCCCAACTAGATCGTTTTATTCGCCAACAGTGTAGTTGGGCATCGTCTTGTTGACAACCTTGGTTTTTTAGCCACTGTTCAATTTGTGGTAGAGGATGACTATATAGGGGAGTATTTGCAGGAAGCATAAGCAATTTAAAATTCAAAATTCAAAATTCAAAAAGATTGTGTGGTTAAGGGGTGAAGTTGAGTTTAAGTAATTGCTTCCCCACGCAAGATGGCTATAGCGATCGCTAATAGAATACAACTAAAAATGGTCAACCCCAACACAAATAATACAAATATTTCCCCGGAAGATAAAGGCCGATCTGTAGCATCTAAATAACCTGATTTTGACCAATCATGAGAACGAGACACAGGATGATTCAAATCAGATGGGGTTTGAATGACACCAAAACGGGAATAGCCAATTTTTAAATCATAGCTGAGACGACGTTCTGGATTACTAAGAGTGGCATAAGCTTCATTAATTTTCTGAAATTTAGCAGTAGCAACATTAGCAGCTAATTCCGTTGTATCTGGATGATAGAGTTTGCTAAGTTCTCTATAAGCGCGACGGATATCAATTACTGATGCTGAAGGATGTAATCCTAGCAGGGTATAGTATGTTGTAGTGTCGCTGCTTTGTAGCTTTTCCCCGGTTTGATTCACGACTTTGATCAACTCTGTTTTTCTATTGTGAACTACCCACACTGACTTGGAGTACCAAGTACAGTGTTGGCTTCTGTACTCACAGGGGAGTGCCGCAACTTAGACTTTCGCCCAAGTTTTGGTCTTATCTCCCCTCCTACAGCAGAGACGGCTGCACCTTCCGCCTTTATCCCTTC
>NZ_PGEM01000158.1 GCF_002934005.1 Cuspidothrix issatschenkoi CHARLIE-1
TAGGACTTACGCACTGTACAAATTAACCATGATGTGCGTGAACGAAAATCCGTCGTTTCAGGCTTTTGGTGATTAACTTCTGTTCAATAGCGAACTGCTTGCAGCAGCGCTTCGCTATCGCTTAAAAATCATCAAAAGATAACCTTAAAATGCCCGAAAACCATACCCCATATTTGGTTGATCCTGTCAATGCGTAAGTCCTAAATTTATTCAATACCTTGTCCATTTTCTAGTTTGTTGGGTTAAGCGACAGCATAACCCAATCTATAGATCAAGGCTTTTTCCAATTTGGACAAGGTATTGCTATTTTTTGGTTTTACAGAGTCAAAGATTGAGGATTGGTTTCAATCAACTTCGCTAAATCTTGCAAGAATGCTGCCGCATGAGCGCCATAAATAATGCGGTGATCACAAGTAATAGTCACTTGCATTTGTTGACGCACACCAAATAAACCATCTGGTGTAGCTACTAGCTGGGGACGAGATGCACCAATGGCTAAAATAGAACCTTGTCCGGGGGGTAAAATGGCATCAAAGGTATCTACACCAAACATTCCTAAGTTAGAAAGGGTGAAAGTACCACTGTTGTATTCGGCTGGTTGTAGCTGTTTGGTTCTAGCGCGGTCTACTAAAGATTTCCAATTGCGAGATAAAGAGTAGATATCAAATGTGTCTGCATTTTGTAAAACTGGTGTAATTAATCCACCATCATCCATAGCTACTGCTACAGAAATATTAATATTCGGGTGGTTTACCATGCCCTGATCTGAGTAGCTGGCATTAAGGATAGGATGTTTTTTCAGGGTGACGGCTACAGCTTTGGCTAATAGCGCTGTCATTGTCACACCTTTGGACTTAACTTGTTTGTAGAGTTTATCTAGTCCATCTGTGGTAATGGTGTAACTAACACGGAAAACAGGTACAGATAGACTAGCAACCATGCCCCGCACTACGGCATTTTGTAAGGTGGTAAATGGTACTACTTCACCAGAACCAGCATTAGTAACTACTGGTGCGAGTACAGGTACAGGTGCGGCTACTGGTGTGGGTGCGGCTACGGGTGGGGCGATGGGTGCAGTATAAATCACAGGTTTAATTTTGCCACTTGCAATTTCTACGTCTTCAGCAACGATCCGACCGTAGGGACCACTACCTTTGAGAATATTCAAATCAACTTTGAGTTCTTTGGCTAATTTGCGGGCGCGGGGTGAAATAACCACTCTGCTTGATTGATGGTTAGAACCATTTTGAGATGCGGTGACAGGGGCGGCAACTGCACCAACAGCCACAGGTACAGGGGCAAGTGTGGGGGGAGCAGCATTGCTACCTGCATTGGCTAAGGATTGGGCTGCGGCTATTTCTGCCTCTGTTTCGGCAATATAAGCGATCGCCGCACCGACTGGGGCAGTTTCACCAGCCTGAACAATGATATGGGCAAGATATCCTTCATAAAAGGTTTCTACATCCATATCCGCCTTATCTGACTCGACAACCACCACTGTTTCGCCTTTTTCCACTTTATCTCCAGGCGACTTGACCCAAGATACTATTTTACCTTCGGTCATGGTGGAACTCAGCGCCGGCATAAATACTTCGTTAATGCTCATAATGGTGGTTTCAGAATCAAAATTTTGTAACTTGGACTTTAACAGTTGTTATTAGCTAAAATTGTATCTCGCTCAGAGAATTTTAGATAAAAATTTATATGTTTGGGGAGCAGGGAACAGGGAACAGGGAACAGGGAACAGGGAACAGGGAATAGGAGAAAAGATTTTACCAATTACCAATTACCCATTACCCATTACGTATTTAGATATCACCGCGAATTTCTTCGACGATCCCATCACGTAGTACAACTTCAACCTGCATTTTACTAATCAAGTTATCACCCGGTTCAATGCGGAAAAAGCTTTCCATTTGAAATTGGTTAACTTCTTGATCTAATTCCAAAAATTGAACTTGCTGGAGGTTTTGCAGCATTTGATTTTTCTGCTCTAGCAGTTCACTTTTCTTTTGATTAACTTGCAATTGAATATTGTCTATTTGTTGCAGTGTTTGGGGTGCTGGTGGTTGAATACTCTGTTTTTGAATGGCGGTGATTGCTCGTTGCCCTTCAATATCTAATTGTTGTAGTTGTTGGTCAATTTCATTAATCTGACCTTGTAATTGTTGTTGTACTTCGTCTTTCCAGAGGGGGGTAACTATCGCTTTAACATTTATTGGGCGTTTTAAAAGCAATTGAGGGTTAGGGGCATCCATAAAAATTGTACGTTCACTCTTAATAGTTTGTAATTTGGAGAGGAGTTCAGGAGTATGGCTAACGCCACGCTATGCCTGATGCCTACGGCACGCTACCGCGAACGGCACAATACGTTAACGCTATCAGGAGTTCAGGAGTCCGAAGTTCAGGAGGAAAGAAGAATATTAGTTTCCGTTCTGCTCCCCTACTCCTGTGATCCCGTGATCCCCTACTTCCCTACTCCCGAATAAAATCTGCTTGGGAAATTATTTGGTAAACATTCCGTTAATAATATCGCAATATCGTTCCATGACAACGTGACGACGAATTTTGAGCGTTTGTGTCATCATGCCATTTTCAATTGAGAATTGTTCCTCAATTAGTTTAAATGGTCCAATGCGATCATCGGCTCGATAACCGGGACGGTTTTGGACTTCCCGATTTAATTCTTGACGGAATAAGTCCTGGACTATTGTACTCTCCAAGTCAATTTTTGCCATACCATTTTGAGTTTGTTGCCATTTTTCTAAGGCTTCTAAGTTGGGAACAATTAAAGCCCCAATGCTGCGTTGATCTTGTCCTACGAGCATGATTTGATCAATGTAGGGCGATCGCAAACAAACATCTTCTATGGGCTGAGGTTCAATGTTTTCGCCATTACTCAAAACAATTGTATCTTTTGCCCTACCGGTTAATACTAGATCATTTTCCGGTGTTACCCAACCTAAATCACCGCTATCAAACCAGCCTTCTGGATCTATAGCTTTCTTTGTGGCTTCGGGATTTTGATAATAACCTTGCATAATTTGGGGGCCTTTAAGCAAGACTAAACCCCGTTCTCCTACGGGTAGGGGTTTACGGGTTTCTGGATGGACAATTTTTACTTCTGTACCCGGAATTGGTTGCCCTGAAGAACCTCGGAAGTTACGCCAAGGACGACGGGCGTTAGTTACGGGGGAGGTTTCGGTTAAACCATAGCCTTGTAAAATCTCCACGCCGACAATTTCAAAAAAGGTATCTATATATCCAGGTAGCGCCCCACCGCCACTAATAATATGCTTGATTTGTCCACCAGTGGCCTCTCGAACTTTGCCATAAACTAATTTTTCCCCTAGTTTATGGAAGGGTAATAAAGCTAATTCTGTAATTTTAGCTTGCGATCGCTCTAAAACTGAAGCATGAATATGATTTAAACTCAATCCCTGGCTAATTCGCCGCGCTTCCACATATTGCTGACTTCTTGCCAATAAAAACTGAATCAACTGCTGTTTGTTGGCTGGTTGTTCGCGGAATTGCTTTTGCACTCCTTCATAAATTGACTCCCATAGTCGTGGCACAGCAATCATATAATTGGGCTTGAATTTCTTTAGATCCCCTTTAACAGAACGCAAATTAGTGTAAATTTGGGTACAGCCTTGAGAAAGTAGGAAATACTCACCACTGCGTTCATAACTATGCCATGTAGGTAAAATACTGAGGGCAACATCTCCTTTTTTCGGCTGTACTACTGTTCCCAAACTTTTAACTTGGTGGAGTAAATTTTTGTGGGACAGCATTACACCCTTGGGTTTTCCCGTAGTTCCAGAAGTATAAATTAAAGTCGCTAATGCCTCCGTATTAATCTGAATGGCTGCTAAGGTATTGTTACTACCAATTTCTACTAACTGGGAAAAATTCACCACCTGAAAATTCATTTCTGTGGGTGGTGTTTCATCAGAAAGGAGAACTACCAATTTAATTGGTAATTCATTCAGTCTATCTCCTAGCTTATTCAGAGTTTTGATATCTTCAACTACTAGGGCTGTACTGCCACTATGGGCAATGATATAGAGTAATTCTTCTCGTTCTGCTTGGGCGCTACGGACTGCATTTACCGCCCCTGCGGTCATAATACCTTGATCAGCAATAAACCAGCGCGGACTGTTATCAGCAATGAGGGCAACTCTTTCACCATAGGGGAGAGAGTCACTATTGTTCATGTTAATGCCTAAAGCCTGTAAACCTGAGGCAAATCTTTGGATTTGGGATGCAAGCTGACTATAGGTAATTTTTAATTCTGGTTTGGCGTGGGGGTTATGCAGGGCCACTATATTGGCAAATTGCCTTGCTGCTAAAGGCCAAACCTCTGGTAATGATTCTACCTTACTGTAATCAGCCAAACTTTGTAACGCCAGACGTTCTTGCTCAGAAATGTTAGCTAAGAAAGAATTTGCAGATTGGGTTTTTGTCATAAATGCTACTTTAAAATCAAACAAATTGGTGATTTTTTCAACTTAGATAATTCTATTCCCTACCTAGTTTACATATTAATCAATAACAATTACTGATTTATAGCCCTTCCCTCTGCAAAAATCTATGCTAAACCTATTTCATATAAACTAACTACTATGGTCTGGCTGGATTTATGGCCATATTAGCCATATATTTTAGTATCTAGGACTGTACAAATCAACCATGATATGTGTGAACGATATTTGGTTGTTTCAGGCTTTTGGAGATTAATTTCGCATCAATAGCGAACTGCTTGCAGCAGCGCTTCGCTATCGCTCAAAAATTATCAAACGATCACGTAAAAATCCCCGAAATCCATACCTCATATTTGGGTTATCCTGTCAATGCGTAAGTCCTAATTTAATTTTCTTATATCAAATTAAATATATTCAAAACTTAGAAGTGATATAAATTACTGTTAATGTTGCAAAATTAAGATGTAGCAGGGAACAGAGTTGAAAGTCATGAGAGTGTATAGTTTTTTAGGTAAATTCTGTATCTCATTCAAGTGCATACCGCTATATATACATCACCAATTAACAGGAGGAATTATTTATGACTTTAGTAGATGGTATCTTTTTAACATTAGTAAATACAGCTATCTGTTTAGTTTTACCCAAGCTGCTATCTTTAGTTCTATCTGTGAAAAACTAAAAATCAATATCATCTTTTAGAGATTTTTGTTTTTCCCGTCGCCATTTTGCCCGGACTAAACGAATTTCATCAAAACTGTAGCCTTCACCTAAGTTATCGCGAATAGGAGTGAGTGAAATATCACCCACAACTTCTAAAATGTTCCAGATTTTCTTTTGGCGTTCTAAAGGTACTAATTTACTTAAATCTAAGGATTGTTTTTTCTCAATTAAATTTGAGAGATGATTGATAATTGTACCAGATTTAACGTTGCGTTTTTGGGCGATTTCTTCAATACTCAAACCTTGGTTATATAAATCTAGTGTAGTTAATTCTGTATCGGAAGGGGAATCAGAATAAGAGGAGGAGTTAACTCGATTAATAGTTTTTTCTTGTAACCCTTGTTGTTGACAATAGGCTTGAATTTCTGCTAAAAATTTTTCGCCATATTGGGCTAATTTATAGCTACCAACCCCGGAAAGATTGCCAAATTCATCTAAGGTTTTAGGTTGGCTTTGTGCCATTAATTTGAGGGTAGAATCATGGAAGATGACGTAGGGAGGTACTGCTTGTTCGTCTGCGATTTGTTTACGAAGCGATCGCAATTTTTGCATGAGAACTTCCACATCTGCGGCTTTAGTATTTCCAGCTTCCCAAGTAATTTTTTGGACTATAGGAACAGCAATAGAAACTGAGCGTTGTTTCCGCATCACTTCCCAACTTAAAGGATTAAGTTTAAGAACTGAATAACCATCTGCGGTTTGTTCTATTAAACCTTGATGTAATAGTGATCTTCCTAACATTCGCCATTCATCTGCTGTTTTATCTTTACCAATGCCGTAGGTAGAAAGTTGATCATGTTTATTCAGGAGAATTTTTTGATTTTTGCTTCCTCGCAATACATCAATAATATGTGACATCCCAAATCTTTCTTTACACCTAGCTACACAAGATAGAAACTTCATGGCTTCAATAGTCCAATCTTGTACAGGTTTAGGATAACGACAATTATCACAATTTCCACAATTTCCCGGAAATCTTTCCCCAAAATAACTTAATTGAATTGTACGTCTACAGTCTGTTCCTTCTGCATAATCTATAACTTGTCTTAATTGCTGTTTAGCTATTAATTGTTCTTGGGGATCTGTTTTTTGATTGATACTCCATTCAATGGTTTTAATATCACCATAATTGAAAAATAGTGTACATTTAGAAGGCTCATTATCTCTACCGGCTCTCCCTGATTCTTGATAATAACTTTCTAAATTTCGGGGCAAGTCAGAATGGACAACAAACCGCACATCAGGTTTATTAATGCCCATACCAAAGGCAATTGTTGCCACCATTACCCGCACATCATCCCGAATAAACCGAGTTTGGTTTTTTGATCTTTCATCATCACTTAACCCAGCATGATAAGATAAAGCGGAAATTTTATCATTTTGGAGTTTTAAAGTTAGTTCATCAACTTTTTTACGGGTTAAGCAATAGATAATTCCTGAGCCTTGATTTTCTCGAACTATTTCTAATATTTCTGAATAGGGATTTTTACTTTTAGCCCGCACTTCATAATAAAGATTTTGGCGGTTAAAACTAGCAATGTGAATACTTGGTTGTTTTAATCCTAATTGTTCGATAATATCAGCCCGAACTCTATCTGTAGCGGTAGCAGTTAGGGCAACTGTAGGAACATCTGGATAACGTTTTCTGAGTAACCTTAATTGCCGATATTCTGGGCGGAAATCGTGTCCCCATTCTGATACACAATGGGCTTCATCAATAGCAAAAGTAGAAAGACCAACTTTTTCTTTAACTACGTCTAAAAGTGGGAGAAATCGGTCACTTACAAGCCGTTCTGGGGCAACATAAAGTAATTTCACTTTACCATTCATGATTGCTTCTTCACGGGAGCGAACTTTATAAGAGTTGAGACTACTATTGAGAAATGTGGCAGAAATGTTATTATTTTGCAGTGCTTCTACTTGATCTTGCATTAAAGCAATTAATGGTGACACTACCACAGTTAAACCTGGTTTCAAAAGTGCCGGTAATTGAAAGCACAGAGATTTACCCCCACCTGTAGGCATGACTACCATTAAATCACGATTTTCTAGCGCATCTTCGATAATTTGCCTTTGTCCAGGGCGAAATTGATCATAACCAAAGTGATGTTTTAAAGCTGTTTCTAAGTGGGGGTACTGAAGCATGGTAGATAGCTGTTGCGTCTCTAGGTTGTGATGAAGATATGAGAATTTTAACTCACGTTGGGTAAATAGTTCTTTCCCAAGTATGGAACTTTTGAGGCATATTCACATACACCTGTTTTTATAACCATTCCTCATTTTATCAAGAAGTTGGGCATATTATGGTTCATGATTAATGTAGGATTACTATACTAGGGATAAAAGTTGAATGTAAATAAACTATGATTTGGACGGAAATTGATACCCATATTAGCCAGATTACTGGTGAAAAATTTGTAAGTCAGCAACATTTATCTATTAGTGGCGGATGTATTAATCAGGGTTATGCAGTCAGTGATGGCAGATTAACTTACTTTGTTAAACTAAACCAAGCTTCTCAAGGAGAGATGTTTGCCGCAGAAATGCGGGGTTTACAACAAATGTATAAAACCCAAACTATTCGCGTTCCTAAACCACTTTGTTGGGGAATTACAGGCAATTCTAGCTATATTATTCTGGAATGGTTAGAAATGACTAGTGGTAATCATAAATCTTGGCAAGAAATGGGCAGGAAGTTAGCAGCAATGCACAAAACCACAAGTAATGAAGGTTTTGGTTGGGATGTGAATAACACCATTGGTTCTACACCTCAAATTAATAACTTCTGTGATTCTTGGATTGAATTTTATACTCAATATCGTTTGAGTTATCAATTTCAGTTAGCAAAAAGACGGGGTGGAAGTTTTCCATTAGCAGATAAGTTATTAGCAGCTATTCCCGAATTATTAGCAGATTATCAAATTCAACCTGCTTTAGTACATGGAGATTTATGGGGAGGAAATGCGGGTTTTACGGTGGAAGGTGAACCAGTAATATTTGATCCAGCAACTTATTTTGGAGATAGAGAAGTTGATATTGCGATGACAGAATTATTTGGTGGTTTTCCGCCGGCATTTTATCAAGGTTATGAAGAGGTATTTCCTTTAGATAAGGGATATGAAACCCGAAAAACACTCTATAATTTATATCATGTTTTGAATCATTTTAATTTATTTGGTGGTGGTTATAGTTCTCAAGCTAATCGTATGATTGAGAAAATTTTAAGTTAAAATAGGTGACTGTTGATGGTTGACTGGGGGAGAAATTTATATGGTTCTTTCTCCTGACTTGAATACCACCGCACTGAAATTTACCTCTACTACCTTCTTTTGATAAGCGTTCGGCCAGTCGCAGATTTTGTTTATGAAAACAAAAAAAACAAAGGAAATTTTATTTTCTAACTTCCCTTGCTGTTGATGAATTAAAAATTATTTAACTTGTATTTTAGGTATAATTAACCAACAAATGCTAACCGAGGGGCTACTTCCGCAGGACGCTCTACACCCTTGAGGTAAGCAAGAACGGTATCAGCATCAGATACTTCAAAGGGGTCTGTAGGACAGTTATCTTCAAAACCAGGTTCAATGAACATTTTTTCAATTTCGCAGTTATTGACAACCATTGCATAGCGCCAAGAACGCATTCCAAAACCGATGTTAGATTTATCAACTAACATTCCCATTTTGCGGGTAAATTCTCCACTACCATCTGGTAACAAGAATACATTTTTAGAACCTTGTTGTTTACCCCATTGGAACATTACAAATGCGTCATTAACTGATAAACAAATGATTTGGTCAACACCTTGGGCTTTGAATTCTGCATATAGTTCTTCGTAGCGAGGCAAATGGGTAGAAGAACAGGTGGGGGTGAATGCACCAGGTAGAGCAAATAATACTACTTTCTTACCGGCAAAAATTTCTTGAGTGGTTAAATCTTTCCAAGTATAAGGATTTGGTCCACCAATAGATTCATCCCGAACACGAGTTTTAAATACTACATTTGGAACGTGAGTGATAGCAGTCATAAATACCTCTTTGTTAGATGGAAGATTTTAACTCGTGTTGCTGCTTGATTGCTGGGCATCAATAGCTTATTAGGACTTACGCAAGTGTCACACCAAAAATCTGTTGTAGGGTGTGGTTCGACAAGCTCACCAACAACGTCAGACTGCATAAATCATGTAAATAAACAGATTGTTGGTATCTAACGCACCCTACCAATGTGCCAGTTGCGTAAGTTTTAGTTTACCTTACAAATCAGAATAATTCTGATTTAGGAATTAGTCAATAGTCATAAATACTTATTTTATAATGTATTTTTTAAAAGGGTTCAGTTCTTATTACAGAAAAGTTATAATGGAAGCCTATATCTTTATATAGTTAAGTAAATCCTATGCAGCAAAAAGCTAATGATATTATCAAAACCTTGAAAAATAAGGGGTTGCGAGTCACCCCCCAAAGATTTGGGGTTTATGCCAACCTATTAGCAAGGAAAGATCATCCTACGGTTGATCAGATTTTGCGGGACTTGAATCAGGAAGCACCTACATCCTCCCAAGCTACGGTATATGCGGCACTTCAGGCTTTGCGTGAGGTGGGTTTAGTGCGAGAAGTGCTATTAGAAGAAGGAATATGTCGTTATGATGCCAATGTTGCATCCCATCATCATTTCCGATGCAACTGCTGTGGTGCAATTGAAGATATTACTTGGAACACTTTCCCCAGTATTGATATCAGTCAACTGCGGGAGGGGTTAAAGGTGGAACGATATGAGGTGACGGTGGAGGGAATTTGCGATCGCTGTCACTAAGTATAAATTAGTCCTAGTTATGTCTAATGTCTATTAAATAAGGAGTTCAGAAATATTACAAATTTTTGCAACTCCTAAATAAGTATGAAGATTAGTAACATCTTTAATGTAAAAATACATAAATATTTGCAAGTCTAATATAGATTATGGAGGGAAACGAATAGATTGTTTTCCTCCATAAACGGTATTTAACGCAACATACAGCAATATGTGTACTGTAAGATAATCATTTTCGCTTAGTTGTGCTACGTCGAGTTGAGCGGTTTTCGTCATCCAGAAGACGGCGATCGCGCCAATCTGCTAATGTTAGATAAATTACACCACCAGTGACCCCTACTAGCAAGACTACAGCAAATAAAGCCAAAATGCTGAGAAATGGACTTTCCACGATGATTCTATAGTCCGTTGCGTCCCCAAACTACCATAGCAATTGACCAAGTAAACACGGTCAACAGTGATACCCAACCCAGTGTCAAAATCATAGTTCTACTTTTCAAATAATTACAAAAGGTTTCTAATATTTATCATACTGGGAAAAGGCGGTTGATTCATTAACTCTATCGGAGGTTTGGCAATATCATGGAATTGATGGCAGAACGCTTAGAATCCCTCAAAGCGGGGGTTATTGGCAGTATATCTTTAGGTTTGGCTTTCCTTGTCACCACTTTGATCAATATTTTCTGGCTGGAAAAGTATTTTCCTATACTTAATAATGCTCAAATTGCACCTATAAATATAGAGATGTTATTAGGTGGTATCATTGCGGGCTTTTCTGGTTTTTTATTTGGTGTTACATACCGCTATATTATCCGCATAGATACAAATCCTCACCTCAAAACTGGGGGAATTTGGGCTTTTGGTTTGGTAAGAGGATTAACTCAAATAGAAACCGGTTGGCTTCTTAATAATTCTATTTTCCCTTTTTTAATCTTAGCAGGAGAAAGTATTCTCTGGTTTGCTCTGGCGGCTATTGCGTTAGATACTGCAATGTTTAAAAAATGGCTTAAACCTTTTTCTTAAACTTAAATTGTTCTCCTCTAATAATTTAGGAGGAGGAGCAATGATATACTTTTAAATACTGTCTAAAAACGGAGGAAATATTAAAAAATTGTTTTTCATCATTTTCTAATTTGGTTAATAAAAATCTTCTGGTTAATGATTGTAACCCGTTAATTATATCTATTGATGACAATGATAAATACTGTTTGATCTCATCTCTAGATATAGGTTGATCATTTTGACTAATTGTTAATAATATCCCTTTTTCAATATCTGATAATCTTATCCAAATTGAATCAAACAGAGATTTAAAATCTTCTGTTAAGATTAAACTATTTTCTTTGATAAATTCTGATACTTCACCCTGAAATACATCCTTAATTAAGATACTGATATACTGTAAATATTTAGGATGACTTTCATATAAGTTAATTAATTCTAGCCAAGTTTCTTGATTTTTTAATCCTTGATTTTTTAATATTTCTGTAGCTGGATGATTTAACCCTGATAGTTCTAAACAATGAATTGGGTAAAGTTCATTATCTAGGGATATCATTTCTTGGCATTTTTCCTGACTAATTAAAATTAAACAACTTTGATGTTCAATTTCTGTAATCATTTGCAGGAAGGTTTGATAATTTTGATATTCTGGTTTATATTGTCCAGCAAATTGACGGTTAACAAAGATATTTTCTAGATCATCTAAAATAATCAAACATTTTTTATTTCTCAAAATATTAAATATTTGATTGAATTTATCATCTATCGTTTCTTTAGCTTCTTGTTGACAAACATTCAATAAATCATCAATAAGTAAATTTAGGGACTTAGGAAATTTAAAATTTCTCCAAATTACTACTTCAAATTGTTGAATATTTAGATCAACAAATCGTTTTACAAGGGTAGTTTTACCAATTCCCGATAATCCTAAAACTGAGATTAAATGAGTATTTTGATTTAATATCCAATTAGATAAACATTCTAATTCTGTTTTTCTTCCATAAAACCGCATGATTTTAGGGGATAAAGTTAAATCATGGTAAGAAGATTTAGATTTTTCTGTATTATTATTTTCTTGATAACTCAGTTTTTCATAATTAGAATAACAATTAATAGTATTATTTCCAAAACTAACAATCTTGGAACAATTTGTACCTCTTTCTAAAGTCCAGCAAAAATTAGATTTATTAATATCTTCCCCTAAAATTTCAGATAAAATTTTAAATAAACTCCTACTTTCATCACCAATATAACCCTCATCATAATCATACATATTGGCAATTTGTTTATAAGTTCTACCTTGAAATAATTCCTCAATTATCTTTTTTTGTAGGTCGTCTAAATGTTTATCAGTCTTAGTAAATACTAAATTATCCACAAATTGTAAAATTTCTGTAACAGTCATAAAAGTTAGATGAGTTAATAGTTTTAGCCATTATAACTCAATCTGTTGCCAAATTATCAGGGTTTTTCAGGTTTTTACTTAATACTTTTTAACAAAACATCAGGGAATACCCCAGATTTTCTGGTATGACAAAAAAGTAATTAGGTATAAAAATGATTAATCAGGGTTAATTTAAGCAAAATAATTGCAAGAAAACAATGGTTAATCAACTTTACTATGGCGATAATTTAGAAGTTTTAAGACGTTACATTAAAGATGAGTCTGTTGACTTGTGTTATATTGATCCTCCTTTCAATTCTAAACGGAATTACAATCAAATTTATAATAATATTGGTGTAGAAGATAAAGCGCAAGCTCAAGCATTTATTGATACTTGGGAATGGGATGATCACGCTATTCGGGGAATAGATGAAATACTTACCAATTATCATGGTTTATTTACTCAACAATGTATTGCTTTAATTTCAGGTTTAACCAATGTTTTAGGAAAAGGAAGTTTACTGGCTTATTTGGTGAGTATGACTTTAAGGATAACAGAAATTCATCGAGTTTTGAAACCTACAGGAAGTTTTTATTTACATTGTGATCCTACTGCTAGTCATTATTTAAAATTAGTATTAGATGCGGTCTTTTGTAGCAACAAAGGAATATATCAGAGTGAAATTGTCTGGAAAAGAACTACTGCACATGGAAATGCAAAACAAGGAGCAAAAAAATTTGAAATTAATTTTGATACAATTTTTCTGTATTCTAAAACTAATCAATATACTTTTAATACAATTTATAGACCTTTTCAAGAAGATCAATTAGAACAGCAATATAACAAAGTTGATCAGAATGGTAGAAGATATAGATTAGTAACACCTACAGCAGCAAAAGGAGGTGGTGATACATCTTATGAATTTCATGGTGTAAAACCTCCTAAAGGCAGATTTTGGGCTTATTCTAAAGAAAATATGGAAAAATTTTATGAAGACAATAAATTATATTTTAGCAGCAGTGGACAACCTTATATTAAATATTATTTAGATGAAAGACCTGGTGTTGCTGTTATGTCTTTTTGGGATGATATTAAACCTATGTCACCAACTTCAAAAGAACGTTTAGGATATCCAACACAGAAACCAGAAGCATTATTAGAAAGAATCATAAAAGCCAGTTCTAATGAAAATGATGTAATATTAGATGCTTATTGTGGATGTGGTACAACTATTGCAGTTTGCCAAAAATTAGATAGACAATGGATAGGAATTGATATTACTTATCAAAGCATCAGTTTAATTTTAAAAAGATTAGAAGATAGCTTTGGTAAAGAGTTTGTAGATACTATCAAACTGCATGGTATTCCTAAAGATATAGAAAGCGCGAAAGCATTAGCAAATAAAGCAGATGATCGCACTCGTAAAGAATTTGAAAAATGGGCAATATTAACTTATACTAATAATCGAGCCGTAATTAACGTTAAAAAAGGTTCTGATAAAGGAGTAGATGGAACTGTTTATTTTCAAGGTGATAAAGGTGAACCAGAAAAGGTAATTTTTCAAGTTAAATCTGGCAAAGTTAAATCAGGAGATATCCGAGATTTATTAGGAACAATGACCCTAGAAAATGCCAGTATAGCCATATTTATCACCTTAGAAAATCCTACAAAAGATATGTTAAAAACCGCCAAATCTGCTGGATTTTATCAAAATAAACTCATGACTCATAGTTGTGATAAAATTCAGATTGTGACAGTTCAAGATATTATTGAAAATAAACAAATATTCACTATGACCTTAGCTTTTGAAGTTCTTAAAAGTGCCGAAAAACACAAAGAAGTAAAAGTTAATCAAATAGAAATGGACTTAGATATTTAATATCTTTTGAGTAGGTTGGGTTGAGGTAACGAAACCCAACATTTATATCTAATTCTCATCAAACAATTGAATTACTAACCTAACTAATAATAGCGATAGATCACCACTAAATAGGAATTCTATTCTTCAATTTCCCAATCTTCTATTTTCAAACCTTCAACTCTGACAAATTCCTTAGTATTATGAGTCACCAAAATCAAATCATGAGACAATGCAATAGAAGCAATTAATAAATCATTATAACCAATAGGAGTACCAATATTCGCTAACTGCGCCCGAATTTTACCTGCATTTAAAGCTGAAATATCATCTAAAGGTAAAGAAATAAATACTTCTAAAAATCGCTTTACTTTTGCCCAAACTTGATCAGGATTATCACTTCTCATTGCTCCATAAAATAACTCTAACTTGACAACTGAACAAACAGCAACATCTTCTAAATCAGAATTTTCTAACTTGCTGCGAATAATCAAATCTTCATTCAGATATTTAATACATACATTTGTATCTAACAAATATTTCATGATAATTTAAACTCCTCTAAATCATCAAAAACACCTTCAGAATCTATAGTTAAAGGAGTATCTTTTAAACATCCTGATGTTTCTTCAAAAAAATTAGCAGGCCAACCTTTTCCTTTTGGTTTATTTTCCTGTTGAAAATCAGCACTAGGTTTTAAAATAATAGTAATGGTTAAATCAGTATTAACAATATTTACAGGAATATCTAAATGTAATATTCCATCTTGACCAACATGAGAATTTAAAGTTATTGTTTCCATAGCATTTAATTTATATGGAGTGATTTTTGCTAAGATATACCTAATTATACATCAGATATTTAAAATTGCCTAAATAAAACTCCTAATTTTGGGTTACGTAACTATGATGTGTGTAAAATTATCACGGATGTGCAATCTGCTGTAATAATCATAATAATTCTAACTCCTCTGTAGTACCATCAAACAAAAGAGTAAATAAGCCAATTTCTTTCATTTCTTCAATGTAAGGAGGGTTTTCACTTTTCCAATGATAAGCTAAATCTCTTAACCAAGATTGAGTTAAAGTTATTAAGGTAGATTGATAAATGATTCCTTCGATACTTTTTGGATTATAATATCCTAAAACCTTTTTTGTATCAAATCTGGCTACTTCTGCAAAGGTTGGACTCTTAAAGATTCTCATGACATGAGAATTAACAAACATTAAAAAAGGAATATGCTGATATTGTTCCATTTTTAAGATATTCAGATCCGGGGAAGAATACATACCCGAAAATCTCACGTCTATCATCAAAATAGGTTGTTCATCCTGATCTTTAGCCACAATTGCTGGATTAAAATCAATGGCGGTTGGTAGTTGTATTCTCAACATGATATTTTACCCCTTAATTAACCAAAGTTTATATTTTCTACCATTATAATTGAACTTCTGAAGTTAGAATCACATAATTATTTATGCTTTAAGTTTATTTTTCAATCATATTTAATCATCACAAAAAATATAGTGATGTTCTCGCCTAAAACACATATATGCTCATTTTTATGGATTTTTCAGTAATAATTAACTTAAATTAAAAAAAATTAATATAGATTACAAATGATAACTAATATCATATTTTATTAATTTTATCAGGCAAAATAAGCAGTATGCTTAACAATAGGCAACCTAGTTGTAACTTCACGTAATTAGGCGTAAAAAAACTTAATATTTATCACTCTTATGCTAATTGGTATTAGTTATACTGCTAATTAGTTTTAGTTAATTTATGCCTAAATACTTAACTGGGTTGTTCAGCACATCAGAACAAACATTCTGTTAGCTTGTGTGGCGCAGCCATCGCCCAATATTAGCAGCAAAAACCACAAAAACCTTCACGACAAAGACGTAAAAATGATACAAAAAATTTTGCTGGCTGTCTCCGGTTTGGGACACGCGGAAGAAATGCTCAAAAACTTGAAAGAACTACCTGCATTTCGCGGTGCGAAAGTCACAGTTCTTCATGTTGTTCCACCACAAAGCACTGCTGCTGTAATGACGGACAAATGGGAAGAAGGCGGCAAAATTCTTGCTAAAGCTATCCAGTATTTAAACTTAGATCCTAGTCAAGTTTCTTCCATTTTGCGTCAGGGTGATCCCAAAGATGTAGTTTGTCAAGTAGCTGAAGAAATGGATGCTGACTTGATTATTATGGGTTCACGCGGATTAAAACGATTACAATCAATTTTATCCAATTCTGTCAGTCAGTACGTTTTTCAGTTGTCTTCTCGTCCTATGTTGTTGGTGAAAGATGACATTTACGTAAAAAACATTAAACGTATTATGGTGGCAATGGATGATTCTAAGGCTGCTAAAAACTGCTTGAATTTAGCCTTGTTTTTACTCAGGGGTGTTACCGGTGGACAATTGGTTTTAGCTAATGTCAATACGGATTTAGGTGGTAAATTATCTGGTGTTACTGATTTTAAACCAGAGAGAAGTTCTGTATTAGGAATGGCTGTGGCAGAGGCGGAAAAACAAGCTGTGGCGGTGCGTTGTGTTACCAGCAGTGGTAAACCCGGTGAAGAAATTTGTCGTTTGACCAATGAATTGAATATAGACTTATTATTGATTGGTTCTCCAGACCGTCGGCCATCTATTGCTAAAAGTTTTGTGGATATAGATCGGCTTATAGGCGCGTCTTTATCTGATTATGTTCGTGTTAATGCTACCTGTCCAGTTCTCTTGGCGCGAACTGCTGGATAACAAATTTGTAGGGGTTTAGCAGTGCTAAACCCTTACCCAAACATTTGTATTATTTAGGACTTACGCAGGTGTCACACCAAAAATCTGATGTAGGGTGCGTCAGACAGTATAAATCATGTAAATAAACAGGTTCTTGATATCTGACGCACCTTACTAATGTGCCAGTTGCGTAAGTCCTGTTATTATTGCAGCAGTTTTCATGTCTTTAGTCCACAGGACGGGCGAAGCATTCGGATGATACTCTTGGTTAAAAACCAATAATTTATGCTCCGAATGCTTCGCCCCTACATTATACAAATTAGCCCTGGGGTTTTTATTTTATAGTTCGAGTATTAACTATCTTTTCCACCGATACTTTTTTGCTAACTAATGCTAACAAATACATAAGTTGAGATTTTTCTCTCAACCAAGGCGTATCAACCAATGCACAAAGATAAATTCCTCGCGCACTTAATAAGTGTTTGCCGTGCTTGGTTCTCGCACAAAGAAGCAAACTGAATTAAGAGTATTATATTTTCTTGACGCAGTGACTATCTTGATTTACAGAGGAATAGTTTGCCAAGATGGTATTTCTCCAGATACTCTTAATTCTAAATAGCTTACAAGCTATAGGTAAAATATATCATACATCTGGTGAAATCCGACCGCTTTTCACCAGTGGTATGTATGCCATGGGGAAAGTAGATCGTTAGTTAACGAAAGTTAGCAAATGGTTAACCAGCTAATTTCCTTCTCGGCTGGCAGTTTGGATGTAAAGAACGATTAAAAACACTGCGGGTACTAACACGAACAAAATGCTCGCTACGAAACCCAGTTCATTAACTTGCATAGCAAGATAGCCTTTTGTGTAATTTCCTGTCAACTATTTTAGAATACCATCATAGATGACAGAGTGAATCCAAATTTTTTGGTTAGTAAATACTAATTTTGAATTGACTGCAAAATTTAGGGTTTGGTGATCACACTCACGGATCCATTCACTAAGGTTTGACAAGCAAGACGGTAGTTATCAGGCTTATTTTTGAATTTGCGGTTTTCTAAATCTGTGCGTGGAGACAGGTTTTCTAGTCCTTCGGCAATTTCCACAATACAAGTAGTACATTGTCCAGCACCACCACAATTGGTCATTTTACCGAAAAATTTATAAATATCAATCCCATTTTCTACAGCTTTGAGTCGGAGATTAGCACCATCGGCGGCTATTATTTCTTTATTCTCTTTGACAAATTTGATGTTTCCCATAGTAGATTTCTGGTGATGGAGTATATGACTGAATTAATTATATTGATTTATTGCAAAATATTAAGAAATATTAATTGGATAATAAAAAATTAGGACAGGTGTATGTTACCTGTCCAAAAAATTGGCGATGGGTAATTTATCTGAAACCCACTGCTGCTTGCCAAACAAATGCAAGTAACAAGAAGAAGACGGGAATAACAGGTAAAACATCTACCAAGGGGTCGAAGATTTGGTAAGCTTCAGGGAGTTTTGCTAGTAATAGTGCTGCTTCCATGTTTGTTTAAATCCACCTAATATGCCAACATAACTTTAATATGTGAGATGTATCTTAACATGGTTGGGTGATCCAATTTTGGATTTTGGATTTTGGATTTTGGATTTTGGATTGATGAAGCTAGGTGGAGGTGAGATCGGTTTTTTCGAGATCAATTGCTGATGGTTCTAGCCAGTGACCAAAATCTGTAACAAAGCGATCGCTCAAAATTGATTCTCGAATCTTTTGGGTAAAGCGAATCAATTCGGTGATGTTATGAATAGTCAATAAGGTATAAGCTAATATTTCTTGCGATCGCACTAAATGAGATATATAAGCACGACTGAAATTTTCACAGGTATAACAAGGGCAAGTTGTATCCAATGGTGTAAAATCTTCACGAAATTTAGCATTTTTGAGATTCCACCGTTCACCGCTAACAATAGCTGTTCCATGTCTAGCCCATCGGGTAGGAATGACACAATCAAATAAATCTACACCAGAAGCGATGGCGATCGCCATTTCCCGATAAGTCCCCACACCCATCAAATAACGGGGTTTATTCACTGGTAACAACGGCGCTGTAGTTTGGACAATTTGCGCCATTAAATCTGTAGGTTCACCCACACTCACCCCACCAATAGCATATCCCGGCATATCTAACTCCGCCAAATCTTGAGCAGCACGGGCGCGTAAATCTAAATATACCCCTCCCTGAACAATGGGAAACAATGCTTGATCTTGGCGTTGATGGGCGGATATAGAGCGTTTTAACCAACGATAAGTTCTATCAGTTGCGGCTTCTACTTCCTGACGAGTGGCAGGATAGGGAGGACATTCATCAAAAGCCATGATCACATCCGCCCCCAAAATGTTCTGAATTTCAATAGAACGTTCTGGGGTTAACTTAATCATTTGTCCATCATGAGGTGAGCGAAAAGTTACACCTTCTTCAGTAATTTTTCGCATTTCGCTCAGACTAAAAACCTGAAATCCGCCGGAGTCTGTGAGCATGGGACCATGCCAACCCATAAACTTATGTAGCCCACCACCACCAGCGACAATGGCTTCTCCTGGTTGGAGATGTAAATGATAGGTATTAGCTAAAACCATCTGCGCTCCCGTTGCTCCCAGTTGGGCAGGGGTGATAGTTTTGACATTAGCTAAAGTTCCCACAGGCATAAACCTGGGTGTTTCTACGATACCGTGGGGAGTAGAAAATATTCCGGCTCTAGCTTTGGTCTGGCTACAGGTAGCGAGACTGGCAAAGGAAAAATTGGCACTCAAGAGAAAAATACTATTTCGCTAAATTTATTCACCAACTTAACATTTTCTCGGTTACTTCAGGCAGTGGGTGGGGGTTTTTATCCTGTAAGGGTCAGACCCTGCAATCCACTATCACCCAAAAGGGTATATGATTTCTTTAGTTAAAGTTTTCTGATAGCGTAAGGCAGTGTACATACACTACGTTCTTAGATCCTTTCTTCTTGCCCCTGCTGACTCGGTGACTGGTCACTGAGCGATAGCCTGCGTGGCGTAGCCATAGTCGAAGTGATGACTCCCTTAAAACTAATCACAACAGTCATCATCAATTTCTGCATCCCATCTAGCTGCTAAGACTTGATCCATCATTGCCTCTATGGCAGTGCAATTAAATTGCCGATCTCGTCTTTCCTGGAAGGGTGTGGAAAGAGGAATTAAACGCAAACACATTTGCTCTTGGGTCAAATCAAAATAAACCTCTTTTTGGGGAGACTGTTTTAATTCTAGATAATCAAAACTGTCCACATTCAGATAGAGGGCATTATTCGCGACTAAAGTAGAGCGATGGGGATTCGCAAATACTTCCATTACATCTCCGTTACCCTCACTAAGTATCTGATTATCTTGGGTATAAACATAGCGAACTCTACCTAAATCACTTAGTAAGCGGCGGATATCTAATTTATCAATAATAATCCCCGTGTTGACTATACACGGTGCTGGTATTTTCATGTCGGGTAGATGATGACTCATATAGGAATAGGGTTTGATGGAAGGTGAGTGACAACGCAGCCAGACAGTCAATGAAACAGTCAATGAAATAGATAATTAATTCCTTATATTTCCAAAATATCAAGTTTAGGGGGCAATCGTCCAATCATCGGGGGCAAATTGTCGGTATGGGAATAATTGATGATCGGAACTCTTATATTTATGAATACTCGGAATATTTTGGTTAATTAAATTCTATTTAAAGTATGGCTAACGTTTTACGCTGGTGGCAACAGCAATTCTTACATCTAGTAGCGGCTGTAATTTTCTATACTGCTATTCCCCTACCCTATTTGCAAAATTTGGACTTCCAACGGGTTGCTTGTTTCGCGCCGATGATTGGGTTGATGATTGGTAGTATTTTAGGTGGGTTAGATGTGGGATTAAATTATATTGGTTTACCATCACTAACTCGTAATGCTTTGGTAGTAGGTGCGTGGATTGCTATTACAGGAGGGTTACATTTAGATGGAGCGATGGATACGGCCGATGGTTTAGCAGTGGGTGATCCTAAACGCAGATTACAGGTGATGATGGATAGTGCCACCGGTGCGTTTGGGGCAATGGCGGCTATTATGATTATTATTTTGAAAATAACAGCTTTAACAGAGATAGCTGAAAACCATTATTTAGTATTGATGTCTGCTTGTGGGTGGGGACGCTGGGGACAACAAATGGCGATCGCCTGTTATCCTTATCTAAAACCTACTGGTAAAGGTGCGTTTCATAAACAAGCTATTCGTTCCTATTTAGATTTATTCCCAAGCTTATTTTTATTACTGGGTTTGAGTGCTGTTATTTGGTTAATTTATCCCCAAAAGTTAGTTTTATCTGTGGGGATGGTTTTAGCTGGGAGTGTAATTTCTGTTGTTACTGCGGCTTGGTTTAATTATCAGTTAGGTGGACATACGGGAGATACTTATGGCGCTGTTGTGGAGTGGACTGAAGCTTTATTTTTGTGTGTAATTACCAGTTTTTGATCTGGATATAATTTGTCTTTATTTATAATGCTGATCTTCTCGTTGCGTGGGGTATAATACCGTTTCACTTTAATAATGATACAAATGCGCAGGTAGGGGTTTAGCTCATGCTTTACCCCTACGACTAATTCATAAGTATCATGATTTTGGTGAATTGGTATAACAAGGGATTTCTTGTGGCACAATTGATAGTAATGATGATCACCAAATCGGTTGAGATTAATCCATACTAAAAACTATTCAGAGTATTACAGAGATGAATAAACTCAGAAACAAGGTAGTACAACGTTTGGAAGTTATCCCTGATGATAAATTGCCAGAAGTTCTTAGCTTTTTAAATTATCTGGCTTGGCAAAGCGAAAATCCTCAAACTCAAGAAGATACAGACTGGCTAGAAAGCGACTTATCAAGTTTAGAAAACTATGAACCTTATGAATGGCAAGAAGGAGAATTAGAAGAGGGAATACCCGTTAAAATTATCGCTGAAACAGGAAAAGTTAAAATAGGTATATGACAGAGCGTATTTTACAAATTGGCGATGTCGTAACTGCCAAATTTCCTAATCAGCTTCCCAGTGGGAGAGAACAAGAAGGTTTCAGACCGGCAATTATTGTCGGGTTGCCAAGCCGTTTAGGAAAACTGCGCTTTCCTCTTGTTTTCGTTATACCAATGACAACAGATAGAGGGCAAGAATGGGCTGTGAACTCTCCTGATTTATATATGCAATTTTCGGCTGGTGTGGCTGGATTAAAATCACCGTCAATTGCTCTATTAGATCAAGTGCGTGCAATTGATATTTCCCGTATTGTGGCATATCGTGGTAGTCTGACATCTGAACAATATACAGCCATTACTCAAGTCATTCAACAAATAATAGAAACTGATCAAAATCAATAAGTTATTGTGAGAGCGATTTGGCAAAATGGAATCAGCATTACAAAAGAAGGGAACAGGGAACAGGGAACAGATAAAATCCAGTTTCATAAATTTTCTTAATCGCGGTTATTGTCCAATGTGTATCAGGAACATCTCCAAAAGGCAGATATGCACGTTTAACTGGTTGGGAAAAAACTGAGACGTGAATACATACCTCTTTTTTTCTACCTCTGAGTCCTCCGTGTTCTGGTAGGTTCGTTCCAAAAAATCCGTTCACAACCCACGGAGGATTCCTATATCTATAATTCCAGAAGTGTTGAATGTTAAGATTTTGATGATATTTTCCAAGTTGTGCATTGGCATTGATGATACCAAATTTGAGCAGTTAATGACTCTATTCTCAATACACAAGAGATTTTACCTGGGTAAAACCCAAGCATCGTAAAGTTTTATTGCAGGATTCAACACTTCTGCTATAATTCAGACTATACAAATTTTATTCAGTAACCAAGAATTTGAGGTAAGATAAATAATAATCTGCCACTAATTCATGACCAATATTATTAATAAACGGGCTGATTTTGATAGTCCATGGAAAGAAATTATCACCGCATATTTTCCCCAGGCAATGCAATTCTTTTTTCCCGAAACCGAGGCATTAATTGACTGGGAACGTCCTTATGAATTTCTCGATAAAGAATTTCAAAAGATTACCCGTGAAGCCGAACAAGGAAAGAGATATGCTGACCAATTAGTCAAAGTTTGGCAAATTCAGGGTGAACAATTGTGGTTATTAGTCCATGTAGAAATACAGGGAAAAAAAGAAGATAATTTCAGTCAACGGATGTTTACCTACAATTTTCGCATTTTTGACAGTTTTGGTCAACCCGCAACCAGTTTGGCGATTTTATGTGACACCAACCGTGAATGGCGACCGAGTAATTACGGTTACAATTATCCCCAGACAAAGTTAAATTTTGAATTTGGTAGTATTAAACTGTTAGATTATGAACCACGGTGGCAAGAGTTAGAAAATAGCAAAAATCCTTTTGCTACAGTGGTTATGGCGCATTTGAAAACCCAGGAAACGCGCTCATATCCCCAAAAACGCAAAATCTGGAAATTCAGTTTAATTCGCAGGTTATACGATTTAGGCTTACAAGAGCAAGATATTCGTAACCTGTATCGCTTTATAGACTGGGTGATGATTTTACCAAAACCATTAGAAAATCAATTGTGGTCTGAGTATAAACAATTCGAGCAGGAGCGAACTATGAGATATATTACCACTGGTGAGCGCATAGGTTACGAGCGGGGAATAGAAGAAGGACGATTTGAAGGTAGACAAGAAGGTAGACAAGAAGGTAGACAAGAAGGAGAACGGTTGGTTATTTTAAAACTGCTCAAAAGGCGCTTGGGTGAATTATCACCGGAAACAACACAGCGTATTCAATCTCTCTCTGTTAATCAGTTAGAAAATCTAAGTGAGGCTTTACTAGATTTTAGTAGTATGGCGGATTTACTTAATTGGTTGCAATTAAATTAATCCTCTTGTTGAAATCCTCAAATATACGTAGGGTGGGTTAGCGACAGCGTAACCCACCATCTAATTAAGTAGTTATGTAAAATAAATTGCATATCTCATACAGCAAGTTGAGCTTGAGTGAGGTACAACTTGTGCGGGCAAGATGCCCGCACCACAAGAGTTCTATTATTAATATCTGTACCTAATGAGATCGGGAACTGCTGTATAATTTATGCTTGTAAGAGCTAATATATATTCCGACTTATTTAATAATTTAGGGATCTATTTATATTTAAGTTAATAGGCAAAAGTGACAAAATTTTTACAGCAGTGCGCCAATTGTATCCCTTTTTTTGGCTATTTTCAATCCGTAATTGTCTGTTTTTTAGTGATATTTTCAACCTGAAAAGGCAATTTTACGGATATCTGTGCGGAAAATACTGTTATTATCAAGCTATATCTCACATTCCGCATAAGCGGAGAATAAAAAAATTATTATCTCCAAAAACATTGTTTGGTAAGGGTTTTCAGGATTTTAGTTCAAAGGAACTATAAAATATTTATTAGGAATTTATCTCATTTATTGAGAATATTTTTGGAGTAAAGTTTGTACAACCCTGAATCTTTCGTGATAATTATTCAGAATTGGATTTTATCTGCGGAATGTGGGCTATATAATTGTATTCAAAAATTGATATTCCAAAATCCAGGGAATAAATTCCCTGTCTTATAGCTAAAGTCGGTTAAAACCGACTATTAGGAACGTAAAGTTTTATTTTTTTAGTTTTATTGAATATAATTTATGATAAATTAATCACGACTTGACAAGTAATACCAGTTATCATGAATAATCGTCAGTTGCTAGAAGTTAGCGAGTATGTATGCTTAGGGTTATCAATATTGGGAACAATAGTGGCTACAGTGACGCAACAAGTAGTTTATGCGGTTATTCCCGTGAGTTTAAGTATAACTTTAAATTTAGTCAATCGTCCTAAGTTGAATTATTCTCAATCACAATCACAAATTGAGCAATTACAGACAAGTTTGCAAAATATCACTGAAGAATTTTACCAAGTAAATAATACCATGAATACCTCTAATCAACGTTTAGAACAAATCGAAGCTTGGAGACAACAACTCAGCCAAATTATTGATCAAACAATTGAAATTGCCATTAATGAACGTTTGGGACAACTTGAAGTTTATAAACAAGAAATTAGTCAAATTATTGATCAGAAAATTCAAATATCAATTCAAAAATTGAATACAGAATTTAATGCAGTTCATCAAGAAATACAAATAGTCAATAATCGGTTACAGAAATTAGATATTTCTCTAGAAAGTTTGAGTTATACTGTTGATCAAGATGAATATATCAGCAATACGGCAGAATTGAAAACTGAATTATCACAAATTAATCAACAGCTACAAGTATTTAATTCTCGATTTGCAGAAATTGAAACTTTTATCCAAAATGGCAATGAAGGAAGTGAACAGCAATTAGCAAAATTACGGGATAATCAAAAAAATCAAAGTCAGGAATTTAGCCAAATTCATCAACAAATAGAAGTTGTTAATTCCCGATTTGCAGAAATTGATAATTCAACACAGAAATTACATCAGACAATTTTAGAACAAAACCAAGAAATAGGTGACATCAAAGAAAAGCAAGCAAGTGAAATTTCCAAAAATAATGACATATTTGATTCTATTAACCAACGGTTGACAGATAGATTCACAGAATTAGATAGTTTATTTACAGCTTTGGTACAACCGTTACAGGTTGAAAATAAATCAAATTCGCAAACAAATCCAATACTGGAAACAGCAAGCCAAGAAAAAGAAGAAATTTCCAAAAATAATGACATATTTGATTCTATTGGCAATTCTATTAACAAATCGTTGAAAACATTAGATGTATTGACGGAATTAAATACTTGGTTTAACCCGGCACAGTTAGGAAATGAATCAAGTATAAAAGAATCAGATAATTATCAAGAACCACTAGAAGTAATTGCTACCACATCTTCATCAAATGACAACACCGAAAAATTAGTATTTGTTCGTACTCTCAAAGGACATGAAAAAAAAGTTCTTGCTGTAGCTTTTAGTCCAGATGGGAGATTTTTAGCAAGTGGCAGTGATGATAAAATTATTAAATTGTGGGATTTAGCAACTCAGCAACATCGCACCTTTGAAGGCCATGGAGAATATTCTGGGTCTAGAGGGATTAATTCTCTAGCTTTTAGTCCAGATGGTAAATTTTTAGTAAGTGGTAGTGATGATAAAACTATTAAATTATGGGATGTAAATTTAGGAATAGAAGTTTTCACTTTTACAGGACACGAAGAAAGGGTTTATGCTCTTGCATTTAGTCCCTTGGGGAAAATTTTAGCCAGTGGAAGTAAAGACAAAACAGTTAAACTATGGTCATTAGAAACAGGAAAAGAAATCTACTCTTTCAAAGGTCATACCGATGATGTTTTATCTGTAACTTTTAGTCCCGACGGTAAACTATTAGCTAGTGGTGCAGGTGGTAATGATAAAACTATCAAGATTTTACAATTAGCTGAAAATGAAGTGAAAACCTTAACAGGACATTCTGATTGGTTTGGAGGGATTACATCTCTAGCATTTAGCCCCGACGGAAAAACTTTAATTAGTGGTAGTCAAGACAAAACTATTAAACTGTGGAATCTAGAAACTAGTCAAGAAATTAGAACTTTATCAGGACATTCTAATCATATTTGTGCGGTCGCATATAGTCCAAATGGACAAATTTTAGCGAGTGCGAGTAAAGATAAAACAGTGAAATTATGGTCAGTAGCTACTGGTGAAGAAATTTCTAGTGTCAAATGTAACAATTCTGTAATTTACTCAATTGCCTTCAGTCCAGATGGTAAAATATTAGCTGCTGGAAGTAAAGATACAACCATTACTTTGTTTCCTATGGCATAAATGCTTCTGTATTTAGGTAGGACTTACGCACAAAGCAATCAAAA
>NZ_PGEM01000159.1 GCF_002934005.1 Cuspidothrix issatschenkoi CHARLIE-1
GTACGGAAGTTGAGAAGTTGGAACAGATAACTCAACACTTAGACGAAAGACGGAAACAACAGGAACGCATTATTAATGCTTTCGACCCAGACACATTGAAATGTAAAAGTGCTGATTTATTAGAAGAGATTAGAAAATCAGAGAATAAGTTGTGTGAGTTGCGGAATGTAAAAGCAAAACTTTCTTTAGAAGTGAGTGGGCTGAAAATAGAGAAAGAAAAGCTATCTGAAAAGCTTGTAGCTAAATCGTCAGACATTGACGAACGAAAACGATTAATGCGTATTTAGTAAATTGTGATATACTATAGTTAGGCAAAAGAAGTGAAGATACATCTAACATGTATGCACGCAAAAAAAAGCACGGAGCTAGGGACTCCGTGCTTTTTTATTTTCGGCTCGTTGCTTGGCTAGTTATCTGTCGAGCCATTTACAGATATAGTGGCAAGTTATACCTGCTATGACAGATACTATAAAAGAAGTGAAAATATCTACTAACATTCATGCACCCCCTTTCTGTTGCCAGTATGGGGCAAGCAACGATTAAATTATAGCAGTAATTCAAAGCGATGTACTAATCTTAATTCATGGCTTAACTATGTCAATCTTTGATAGACATACGTTAAGCCATGAATGTTATTTCTCTATATCGTGGGTACATTAAAATGTGTAAAAAAAACTCATTGATAATATAAGTCGTGATTGGTATACTAAAAATGTGCAAAAAATATATTGATAATATAAGTCGGTATAGGGGATATTATCCCTAGATTTTTATTTATTTAAAAATGTGCAAAAAATATATTGATAATATAAGTCGGTATAGGGGATACGAAATGGCTACTAAGAAATTAACAGAAAAGCAATTATATAAAGCTAAAGTAGAGTGGTTTCAAGAGAATGAATACGAAGAAGTAGAGCCATTAGACTTTTATCGTGAAATCTTTCCAGTAGGTTCATTCCAAGAACAAGGCAATACAGAGCGTAAAGCAGGGAATGGTATGCTCATCTATAAGAACGAAGAAGGACATCATTGGCATCAGCTTATTTTTGATGACTTAGCCGAAATTCCGAATTGGTATGGAAAGGAAGATGTCTATATTCGGAGTGCCAGCTTTATTGGGAAGAACACGAAGAATGAAAATGCGAGTATGATCCACGCACTTGTGTTTGATTTAGACGGACAAGAAATTAAAGAGCTACGCATGGTAATGCAATTTATGCGGAAAGGTACGAATATTCCAAAGGCTACCTTTGTAGTGTTAAGCGGTCATGGACTGCATTTGTACTATGTGTTAGAGACACCTATTCGAGCAACGATGAACAATATAAGGAAGCTCAATAAACTCAAAGAGGGCATGACGAAACTCATCTGGAACCGCTACACCTCTAATATTGAGAAGATACAATTTCAGTACTGCTTGCAAGGTTTTCGTATGGTAGGCTCAGCAAGTAAAATGGGGAAACGTTACCCAGTTCGAGCCTATCGCTTTAGTGATGAGCATTATACGATTGAAGAGTTAGTATCATGGATACCAAAACTCAAAGAGTGGGACGAGTATAGAATTGATATGACGGAACGTGATACAGTCCCTAAAGACACGGCTAAAAAGCTGTGGCCCGAATGGTATGAATATCGTATTAATCAAGGGAAATCGAGCAAGTGGAGTGTAAAACGAGATTTATATGACTGGTGGAAAGGGAAGATTATTGAAAATGCGACCTATGGACACCGTTATTTCTGTTTGATGTGCTTAGCGATTTTTGCCATTAAATGCGATGTTTCAGAAGAAGAACTGAAACGAGATGCATTAGCGTTAGTTCCGATTTTGGACAAGCTGTCTGACGACGCTGATCCAAAATCTAGATTTACGGAAGAAGATGCGTTATGTGCGTTGCATGGCTATCGTGAGAATTTTAAAACTTGGGGCAGAGATAAGTTAGCATTAGTATCGGCTATTCCTATGCCACCCAATAAGCGAAATTATTTAACTCAAAAAGAGCATTTAGAAATTGCTAGAGGTATACGTGATATCAGAATGAAACAAAAAGGAAAATCTGATTGGCGAGAGGGAAATGGACGTCCTATTAAAGAACAGTTAGTAAAACAATGGAGAATAGATAATCCACAAGGTAAAAAAATTGAGTGTGAGCGTGAACTTGGTTTATCTAGACATACAGTTTTGAAATGGTGGAATAGTTAATATTGGACTTGAGATTTTTGATAAGCAATCTTTGGAGATTGGTGTACAAAAATATCGAGTGAGCAACCGAAGGGCGGTAGCTAAAAAGGACACTAATTATAGTGTCCTTTTTTCTATTTTCTGCCCATTCTTTAAATGAGAATGAACAGAATTTTATCGTTCTAATGTAATTAAAATTAGAAGATAAAATAGAGTTGATTATTCACCAATATTGATTGGTAAATAATCAAAGTCTATCCTGTTGATCAATGAACAAACAGGAGAGACAGAACTATCTAATAATGAACTTAATAAGTGGATATGCTATAATCGAGAGAGCGAGTTCTAGCACCACATTATTAGATAGTTGCAAGACACGCGTCTGTGGCCACAAAGTGACCAAGACACGTCTTGCAAAAGGGACTATGTCCCCTTTGAACCCCTGGAGAGGATACACAACCATGAGCGAAATTAAAACGAAATTAGTTAAGGTCAGAATGACAGAAAAAGAGTTCGACCAGCTGAAGTATTTTTCTGAAATTACAAATCAAAATATGAGTGAATTTGTAAGAAATTTAATTGAGAATAGACCTCCTAAAATCATCAAAGATTTACCGATTTCACAATTCAAAATTTTAAATTCTAACTTGGCAAAATTAGGAAATTATCAAGTGAAATTGAACAGAGATTTTTTAAATTACATTGCTCAATATCCAGATAATTTAATTTCACTTGAAGAGCTATTAAAGGTAAAAGAGAATTTAGAAAATAGCCGAATGAATTTGCTCCGTGAAATTTCAGAAACAAAAGTTATCTTATCGGAGATTTTGAAGGAGTTAAGATGATGGCAGTTTTGAAAGTTAGAAATAGTAACGGAAAGGCTTCTCTTGGTGGTGCTAAAGATTACCTAGAACGTGACGGGCGAAATGTTGAATGCTCCACATTCAATATTGATCGCCCTGAGGAATGGGCGGAAGATATGCAACTAACAAAGGAGCTTTTTGATAAGACAGAGGGTAGGCAATATTATTGGATAGTCCAATCTTTTGACAATGAGCATGGCGAACAATCTTACAATGCGGAAGATATTCACGAAATGGGCAAGGAACTGGCAGAAGTGTTTGCGAAAAAAGGGTATCAAGTTGTAGTTGAAACTCACAACGATACCGATAATTTACACAATCACTTGATTATTAACTCTGTTAATTCAGAAACAGGCAAAAAATTGCGAATTTCAAACGCTAAGAGCCTTGAAGTGTCAAAAGGTGCTGACATTCTAACTAAAGATTTATACCGCCTTAACGATGAAATTTGTAAGAAATATGGGTTACGCACATTAGACCAAAGCAAGGCTATCAAGAATGAGCGTGAAAGACACGCTGGCATACAACCAACGAACAAGAAAACTGATGAGAATTATCTTGCTAAATCGTGGAAAGATACGCTCCGACAGGACTTGCAAGATATATGGAAAGACAAGAACATCAAAAGCAAAGATGATTTTGAGCGAGCGTTACAACAGAAAGGTATCACGATTAGTCGAATGACAAGCACAGGCAATATTACTTATGAGCAAGGTGGCAATAAGGCACGAGCCAAGTCATTAGGTGCATTTAATCGTGATGATGTATCTAGTTTGTTAGAGAGAAATAAGAGTTTAGGACAAACAATTTCGAGGGGGTTCAGTCGATAATATGGACTTTGGGTTTTTAAATGGCATTAATTGCCTTTTTACGCTTATTTTGGTGTTTGGGGTTATCCTATCTATCTATGTAGCACGATGGGGCTTTAAATGGTCTATTTTGAGCTTTATTTTAGTAGCTTTCATAATGTGCTTTGGTTTAAGTCAAGCGTATGAGAAAGTATTGTTTGCTGATAGTCTTGCGTATCGCTATAAAATAGCGATTGAGCAAGGTCAAAGTAATGGCTTTTCAGAGCGGTATTATGAAAGTGCTAGTAATCAAGATAGCATTAATCAACTTATGTCTTCCCTTAACATCAACAAGGGGCGAATTGGTTATGAGTATGGCTATGGTGCAAGTGATGTAGAGAGAGAGCCAATAGCGTTATATATCAGTAGCGTTAAAGCTGAACATTATGCTCCTGTTATCGTGCCAGGTGTTATCTGTTTCTTATGGTGGTTTGGGTTATTTCTTGTCCGCCGATCCGCAGAGCGAACGGACAAGAAAGTAATTGAACTGC
>NZ_PGEM01000160.1 GCF_002934005.1 Cuspidothrix issatschenkoi CHARLIE-1
ATAAACTAGGCAATTCAGCACATAATCCTACAAATTCTTGATCTTCACTTGACCAGGTAATTTTATATGTATAGTGGTCGTAGTTAACCATTTTCCATATCCTCAATTTTTTCAATGGCTGCTAAAACCTGCTTAACTTGATAAATTTTCGCTTTTCCATTCTTTTCTTGAATGTTAACTCTTGGATCTCCAAATTAAGGTGTTTTATAGACACAATGACTTGTTCCTTGCTGTCTAGGTTCTCCAAAATAATGATTACAAATTTTTACTAAATCAGTAAATTTTACATCTTTAGGATTATTTTTTATTTCGGCTAAAAGTTTTTCAATTTGTGCCATGCAAAAATCATAGTATCATTATTGATACTATGTCAAGGTTTAGTTTCTGGTAGTTTAAGAAACTCATCTAAGATAATTGTGCGATCGCTAGTTAGGGCTTGCCGAATAAACCAAAAACCTAGATTAAAAACCTATCACTTTCTCAGATTCGAGACTATTCTTATCTCCTCCTGACTCGGTGACTCCTGACTCGGTGACTCCTGACTCGGTGACTCCTGACTCGGTGACTCCTGACTCGGTGACTCCTGACTCCTAATTCTTCCTCCTGACTCCTAGCCCTCACGAAAAGACTTTTTCAGCAAACCCTAGTTATAGTCATAATCTTTAATAATAAAGTTCATATTCATAATTTTACATTTTCCGCATCAGGGTTGGTGGGCAATGCCCACCGGAGAAAATTATTTAGCGTCTTCCACCTTGAATTTTGTCAAAGATAGCACCATCAGCAAAGAATTTCTTCTGTACATTACCCCAACCACCAAGATCACCTACAGTGTAGAGTCTGGCAATATAGGGGAATTTATTCTTTACTTCCTGAGCTACAGTAGAATTAACTGGACGAAAACCAACTTTAGCAAACTCGCGCTGTGCTTCTGGAGTAAACAGGAACTTAACAAAAGCTTCCGAAACCTCACGAGTCCCCCGCTTATCAACATTTTTATCCACAACAGCAACAGGGCCTTCTATGGAAATATTCACCGGAGGAACTGTGTAGGAAGTATCTGTTTTTCCCTGCTGTGCAGCTAAAATGACTTCATTTTCATAGTTTAGTAATACGTCACCCTGACCTTTTTTGTAAAAAGCATCACTAGATTCCCGGGCATCTTTGGGTAATACAACTACATTTTTGAACACATCTGTTACAAACTTCAACGCCTGGGTTTCATTACCACTATTTTTAACTACAGCGCCCCATAAAGCGAGGAAATTCCATCTAGCGCCACCTGATGTCTTGGGGTTAGCAGTAACAATTTTAACATCTGGTTTAACTAAATCAGTCCAATTTTTGATATTTTTGGGATTACCAGCGCGAGTTTCTAGCGCAACTACTGAACGGGTAACAATTGAGTTATTCGGAGCTTCTTTTTCCCAACCTGGTTTAATTAAACCTGATTGTTCAATTTTTTTCGTGTCTAATGCTAGTGCTAAAGCTACTACATCTGCCGGTAAACCATCAATAACCGCACGGGTTTGAGAACCAGAACCTCCGTAACTTTCCCGAATGACAACATCTTGGCCTTTTTCCCTCTTCCATTTGGCTACAAACTGGGGAATGATTTTGGAATAGGCAGCCTTGGTGACAGCGTAAGTCACAAGGGTAATTTCCACCTTTTTCCCGCTTTGACTAATTAGTTGTGGTTTCTGCAAAGTAGCGGCTGAAACAGGAAAAATAGTGCTGATACTTAAACCTGTTGCTAAGAATAATGTAGAAAATAATGACTTTCTTGTTTGCACGAATAAAGAATTGTCTGTCATGGGATGGCCTTAAATTGGTTTTGTAATCTACGGTAAATTAATCGGTATACCGTATTTAATCTCTAAAAAAAGAGCGTATCAGATGTAATTGATAAAATCAATAGGTTTTGTACTGAAAAACAACTATTTTTCTATCGAGAATTGTGTGTATTAAATTTAACTCAAAATTTTAAAGGCAATTATCTATAAATATCTTTTAGAGAAGGACTTTAAAAGCATGATTTCACTAATAGCTAAATATTTTTGAGTTATTTATTAAACTAAATATATACGTATTTATTCTATATAAACCCAAATCAAAGATAATTAAAAATTGATACTTATCATTTAGGGGCATTGTAATTTTATGTGAAACTGATAAAATCACCATATTCCCTATCGCCAATATGCAGTTTTAGCTGGTGTTGATCACCAAATACCTGCAATAATGGTATTTCCATAGGACTTACGTAAGTGCCACACTAAAAATCTGTTGTAGGGTGCGTCAGATATCAACAATCTGTTTATTTACAGGATTTATGCAGTCTGACGCGGTTGGTGAGCTTGTCGAATCACACCCTACCAATGTTCCAGTTGCGTAAGTCCTGTACCACTAATTAATCGTAGTTTCACCGGAGGATAAATAATGAATTTGTGGCAGCAATTATTAAAAAGATGGCAATTGAGATTTCGTCCAAATTCGCTTAAAGGCTTTCTATCATTTTTCTTAGTAGGAACGCTTTTGAGTGTATCCCTTGCTGCTTGTTCTGGGACAAACAGCAGTAATACTCCTGGTGAAACTGGTGGTAAAAAACAAAAGGTAGAAATAACCTTGGTGTCATTTGCTGTTACTAAAGCTGCTCATGAGGCAATTATTCCCAAATTTGTGGAAAAATGGCAAAAGGAACATAATCAAACTGTGGAATTTAAACAAAGCTATGGTGGTTCCGGTTCACAAACACGCGCTGTAGTAGATGGTTTACCAGCAGATATTGTTCATCTAGCTCTAGCTCTGGATACGCAAAAAATTGAGAAAGCGGGATTAATTCAGCCTGGATGGGAGAAAGAATTTCCCAATAATAGTATTGTTACCAAATCTGTAGCAGCTTTAGTTACTCGTGAAGGCAACCCCAAAGGGATTAAAACTTGGGCTGATTTAGCCAAAGACAATGTTAAACTAATTACCGCAGATCCAAAAACTTCCGGTGTCGCGCGTTGGAATTTTCTCGCACTTTGGAATTCAGTCATTAAAACTGGTGGAGATGAGGCCAAAGCTACTGAGTTTGTAACTAAAGTTTATAAAAACGTTCCTGTGTTAACTAAAGATGCTCGTGAAGCCACAGACGCATTTTTTAAACAGGGTCAGGGAGATGCTTTAATCAACTATGAAAATGAAATTGTTTTAGCCGCAGATAAGGGAGAAAAACCAAATTATATTCTCCCTGATGTGAATATCTCCATTGATAATCCCATTGCTATTCTTGATAAGAATGTTGATAAACATGATAATCGTGAAGTAGTGGAAGCTTTTGTTAAATACTTATTTACTCCTGAAGCACAAAAAGAATTTGCAAAAGCAGGTTTTCGTCCTGTAGATGAAACAGTAGCTAAAACTAAAGAATTTGCGGAAAAATATCCCCAAATCAAGACTTTAAGTAAAGTTGAAGAATTAGGCGGTTGGGATGCAATTCAGAAAAAGTTCTTTAATGATGGGGCAATTTTTGACCAAATTCAAGCTAAGAATAAGCGGTAATTTTAATTTTTGACTTTTGACTTTTGACTTATGAGCGTATCTCCTGCTGTACAAACTAATATTAAACCTCCGATTTGGAAGGTATTTTTAGATAACTTGATTCGTCTTCCTTGGACTTGGCGGATTACTATAGGATATCTAACTTTCATGTTATTTATTCCTGTTGTGGCCATGTTTCTCAAAGCTAGTACAGAACCTCCCGCCAAGTTTTGGGAAATTGCCACTAATGAGTTAGCACTGGCAACTTATAACGTTACCTTTGTGACTTCATTGGGTGCGGCCTTGCTCAATGGTGTGTTTGGAACTTTGATTGCTTGGGTCTTGGTGCGTTATGATTTTCCTTTCAAACGGATTATTGATGCCACCGTAGATTTACCGTTTGCTTTGCCGACTTCGGTAGCAGGTTTAACACTAGCAACGGTTTACAGTGATAATGGTTGGTTGGGTTCACTTTTAGCCCCAATGGGAATTAAGGTATCCTTTACTCGTTTAGGGGTTGGGGTAGCAATGATATTTATATCTTTACCCTTTGTAGTGAGAACTGTACAACCTGTATTACAAGAAATGGAATCGGAAATTGAAGAATCTGCTTGGAGTTTGGGTGCTTCCCAATGGCAGACTTTTTGGAAAGTAATTTTCCCCCCTTTATTTCCCACAATTTTAACTGGTGTGGCTTTGGGTTTTTCCCGTGCGGTGGGAGAATATGGTTCAACAGTAATTATTTCTTCTAATACGCCATTTCAAGATTTAATTGCACCTGTGTTAATTTTCCAGCGTTTGGAACAGTATGACTATTCTGGTGCAACAGTCATTGGTGTAGTTTTATTAGGAATTTCTTTGGTTTTGTTATTAGCAATTAATTTCTTACAAGCTTGGGCAAGAAGATATGACAGTAGATAAGGTAAAAAAGCCAAAACAAAAAAGTTGGGTTCCAGCAGTTTTAATTGGGATTGTGATCGCTTACTTATTTCTGGTTGAATATATTCCAGCTATTAATGTTTTTTTTGAAGCCTTCAAAAAGGGAACAGGACCATTTTTATCTAACTTAGCAAAACCCGAATTTCTCCATGCAGCTTGGTTAACTTTACTACTGGCTGCAGTTTCTATCCCCATAAATGCGGTATTTGGGTTATGTGCAGCTTGGGCGATCGCTCGTCATAAATTCCCCGGACGCGCTATAGTTCTTAGTATCATTGATTTGCCCTTTTCCATCTCCCCAGTCGTCGCGGGTTTAATGATAGTCCTATTGTACGGGAGACAGGGCTGGTTTGGTCCTTGGTTACAATCCCATGATATCCAAATTATCTTTGCTTTCCCCGGTATGGTACTAGCTACTGCTTTTGTGAGTATGCCCTTTGTTGCTAGGGAAGTAATTCCCATCTTAGAAGAGTTTGGCAAAGATCAAGAAGAAGCCGCCAGAACATTAGGTGCAAATGATTGGCAAACTTTTTGGCGTGTTACTTTACCTAGTATTCGTTGGGGTTTACTCTACGGTTTAATCTTAACAAATGCTAGAGCCATGGGTGAATTTGGGGCGGTTTCTGTGGTATCTGGTAACATTGCCAATACAACCCAGAGTTTACCATTATTTGTAGAAGATGCTTACAAACAATATGAAACAGAAGCAGCTTTTTCTGCTGCCGTATTGTTAGCATTCCTAGCTGTTATTACCTTAGTATTGAAGGAAATTCTAGAACGCAAAACTCACATTAAAGAAGTTGAATAATTCCTAATTGGTAATTCGTAATGCTTGCGATTTACCAATTTTTCAAAAATTCAGCACTCAGAATATTGATCAAATCAACAATAGAGATAAGTAATCTTTTTCTCCGTGTCCTCTGCGGTTCGTTATTAAAAATCTAGTTTCATCAGAGCAATTTTCAGACAGATATTAAATTACATTTAAGGAGTTGTGATGAATAATCAAAATATCCTAATAAATAAGAGAATTCGCATGAGAATTACTCAAAATCATCATCAAGAACCAGTAATTTCTCGCCTGGTTTCTGAATATGGGTTAACTGTCAATATCAAAGCCGCAATTCTCGGACAGAATGCTGTCGGTGATGGTTGGTTTGACTTAGATTTGCAAGGAACAGAAACACAAATTCAAAATGGATTAAACTATTTGCAAGAATTGAAATTGCAAATCTGGGATGAGAATACAATTAGTGATTGGTGAAAAAATTGAACGATGATCATAGGAATGGAAATTCGGGATCAAACTTTGATATAGCAATCCTAAATTAGTGATGAACAACAAGATCCCCGACTTCTCTAAGAAGTCGGGGATCTCACTCTTCCAGTGTTTACAAATCAAATAGGATTCTTGCCTCTTGCCTTCTGTTATACTCTAGTTAATTTGCACAAACATTTCTGGTTGAGGGTTAATATAATGGTACTCGAAGCCCCGTCTATCAAAGCCAAAGCAACCATCATCTGGGAACCCCTACCAGCTAACTTTATATTACCAGACGATCCTGTGGAAAATATTCAACAACCCGCCCTTGCTGCGGCTTTAACCGATGCTTTGGGAGCTTCAGGATACATTGAGCCGGAAATGTTGATTGGCTCGAATTTGGGGCTGGTAGCAACAATTAATAAAAAGATTATCGTCAAAGCTCCCGACTGGTTTTATGTTCCCCAAGTACATTCCGTACCAGAGGGGGTAATTCGTCGTAGTTATACCCCTAATACAGATGGTGCAGCGATCGCAATTGTGATGGAATTTCTTTCGGAAGCAGAGGGAGGGGAACTATCCATTAGATCAACGCCACCCTATGGTAAACTGCATTTTTACGAACAGATTCTGCAAGTACCCACATACATCACCTATGACCCCTATGAAGGTAGTCTAGAAGCACGTTATTTGCAAGATAAAAAATATACGCTTCACTCCGCAGATTCACAGGGACGGGTATGGATTCCACAACTAGAATTATATCTGGGAATCTGGTCTGGGGAAAGGTTAGGGCAAACTATGAACTGGCTGCGTTGGTGGGATAAATCAGGTAATTTACTACTGTGGAGTTCAGAACAAGCAGAGCGGGAACGCCAAAGAGCAGAGCAGGAAAGACAAAGAGCAGAGGAAGAACGACAAAGGGCAGAGCAGGAAAGACAAAAAGCAGAGGAAGAACGACAAAGGGCAGATAGAGAACATCAAAGAGCAGAAAAATTAGCTGCTAAATTGCGAGAATTAGGAATTGATCTAGAAGCGTAGAACCGTAGGTTGGGTTAAGCGACAGCGCAACCCAACCAAATCTACAAAATTCTATAAACTGGAAGTTAAACCCAAACGGAAAGTAAAACCAGGGCTATAAATTCGATTCACTCTTTCATATTGTTCACCGAGAAGATTTTCCAAATAAAAAGTTAGACCCAAATTTTTATTTAGAGGAATACGTCCACTAAAATCCAAATTAAAGAAAGATGGAGCAAAATCTGTACTCCGTTCTCCCGGTATATTTCTACTAAAAACAGAACGACGAGTGCCACTATTATAAGTAGCATATAAATTAGCTTGCCAGCCATTCTTTTGATAACCAATACCAGTTTGTAGTAAAGAGTAGGGAATTAAGCCTAACTGCAATCCTTTTTCTGTTCCCGTTTTGATTTGAGCATCTGTATAAGTGTAGTTGAGAAAAGTTGACCATTCCCGCGCAATTTTAAATTGTAATGCTGCTTCTAAACCATTCGTATCTACTAAACCAATATTTGTCCATGTTTGGGTAGTGGAGTCAATAGCTAAACGATTATCTAAACTACTACCAAAATAAGTAAATTGTCCTAGCAAATTTTCAGATAATCTGACATCTATTCCCGCAGTCCAAGTAGAACCTGTTTCTGGTTTTAAATTGGGGTTAGGATTCCAATTATGAACTGTGTCAAACACATATAATTGATCTAACCCTGGGTTGCGCTGCGCCCCCGCCCAACTTCCACGCGCTGCAATAGCTGGATTAATAGCATAACGTACACCAAAACTAGGATTAAAATAACTCCCAAATTGGCTATCAAAGTTTTGTCTTAATCCTACATCTGCTTGTAAAGCATCGCTAATTTTCCAAGTATTGACAGCAAATAAAGCTGTATTAAAGACACTTCTATCTTCTTTTTCATTTTTAGGAATTAGGGTAGGATTCGTACTCACAACATCGCCCATTAAATCAGTATTTTTTAAATCTAACCCCCAGCGTAATTGATTATTTGGAGTGATTTTCCATTCATGATCTATCCTAGCTTTAAATTGCTGTGTATCTAAAACTCCAGTGCGGTAAAATGTCGGTGCCGTCGGTCCATAAGTGCTAAAATAATCTCGGTTATATCCCAATGTAGTTGTTAAATTGGAATCTTCCCCCTTACCTAATTTAGTTTTCCAAGATAACCCAACATTTAAACCATCATGATCTAATCTATCTCGTTGTAAAGGAAAACCGAAATAAATTAACCCCCGACGACTACTCAGGGTAGTTACATCTAAATTCAAGGAGTTTTTAGGATCTAAATCTATACCTACACTACCAAAATAAGTGCTGGTAGCTGTATCTGCATTAAATAACTTTCCTTCACTATCTCTATTTGCAGCACCCACAGGTACAGAATAACGGTTATCTACAAAAAATCTTTCAAAGCTAAAGTTATATTTGACTTTATTGCTTGAACCACTATAACTTAACTGTTGATTATTTAAGTTTAATGAACCAAATTCTGCACTAGCATTGAATTTTGGTTTACCATAACCTTCTTTGGTAATAATATTAACAACTCCGCCAAAGGTAGAAGAACCATATAAAGAAGATGCAGTACCGCTATATAATTCGACTCTTTCAATGGCTTCTACGGGAATACTATTTAAATCTGTACTACCGTGATAGGTGCTGATATTTGTATTAATTGGTCTGCCATTAATCAGGAATACGGATTGATTAATTGATGCACCTCGATAATATGTTCCAGTATGAATATCTGCACCAGGTCCGACATCATTAATGGCAAAACCCGGCATTTTTTTCAAAACATCGGCAACACTGGTTGCACCCTGTTTTTGAATTTCTTCTTTCTCAATTACATAGATGGGAGTAGATTCGGGAATAATATCTTTTTCACCAATAGCTTCTATAGAAATATCTGCATCATTTGTAGGTGTGATATCTGCTTCCGATTCTACTTCATTTTCTGCTGGTTGTTGAGTTAATAATTTAGCATTTGTGGCGGGTAATTCAATTTCCCTTAAATTAGGAATATCTGAATTTACTGCTTTTTTATTATCAGCAGCCATAACAGGACATACCACCAGTATCATCAGGAAAGAAACTGGCAGGAAAAAAAAACTCTTATTCATATTTATGAATTCACACCAGGTAAAAAATTATCAACTGAGATTTTCTCTGTTCATGCTAACGGTGTCAAAAGACAACCTGTCATAGTTGAATCAATAAAAATCCAGATACCCGAATGATCAAATTATTCAGGTATTTTCTGGTGACTAATTACTATTTTCTGAATTACTATTGGACTCAGTGGATGATGTAGTCTCAGATGGGGGTTGTGTAGGTGCTTCTGGTGGTAGTGACTCAGAGGACTTTTGACGACGACGGAGGATTTCTTCCAAGCGTTTACGGCTTTTTTGTACTCTTTCGGATCTACCTTCATCAACTTGATTATTTGTATCAGATTTGACAGGCTGGGGTGAAATACGAGGAGGTTTAGGTTTCTCAGGTTCTATAGTCTGACGAAGTGGTGAGACTGGTTTAGGTGGAGAAGATAAAGATTCTTGTTTGCGTCTAGTGGTATTTTCGGATGGAATATCAGTCACAATCGGAGTAGTTTTTCTCTGAGAGGGTTGGGGAGATTCGATGACAGTGGGAGTAGTAGGTTCTTTTTCAGGTTTTTTCTTAGCGACTTCCCTTTGTTTTTCTATTTGACGTTCTTGAAGTTTACGGTGGCGTTGAGAGCCTTTTATAGCAAAGTTAACGGAAGCTCTTACCCCTTCTCTTCCCCCTTCTGTGGGTCTTAATTTCCACTGTTGAGCAGCTTGTTGGGCAGCTTCATCTAGTTCACTATCACCACTGGAACTGATTAACCGGACTCGCGTAACATTACCTTGAGCATCAGTATCAATGGCAACTTCTGGATTGCCTTCTACTCCCCGCCGTCTGGCTTTATCTGGGTATTTAATTTTACATTCTAAACAATCTGCACGATTCAATTTAAAACCATTTTCTCTGGGGGGTTTGGGTGCGGTAGCTATGGGTGTATTTTCTGGTTTTGGTGTATTTCCAGTTTCATTTCCAGGACCAGTACCATTTCCCACACCAGGAGCAGTACCATTTCCCACACCAGGACCAGTACCATTTCCCACACCAGGACCAGTACCATTCCCCACACCAGGACTAGTACCATTCCCCACACCAGGACTAGTACCTTTACCTAAAATATTTCTCCAACTATGATCACCTAAATTACTGATAATATTTTTCTTCTCTGGAGACTGTGTGGAGGTAGTTAAGTTGCTAGGAATATTATCGGAACTAGTATTGGTTTGAGTTTCTGACTGTAACGGTGTGATGTTTGTGGGTATTGTATTTGCTGTTTGTATGGGTTCGGTTGTGACTGGGTTTGTTGTGTTTGTTGGTTCAGGGGTGGTGTTTTCAATTGATGCTGTTGTGACTGGGTTTGTTGTGGTTGTTGGTTTAGAAGTAGTTAGGGGTTGAGATGGTTTGGTGATCAAGTTATTAGTGGTTTTGGGGGGTTTCTGCTGAGTGATGGGTGCAACAGAAGATTTGATGATATTAATAGCTGTTTCTGTAGAGGTGGAAATTCCCCCTCCCTGATTACCACCTCCACCGGAATTTGTTTGTGGTAAAGATTTGATTTCCAGTGGTAGTTGTACTATTTCCTGGGGTATGGTTTCGAGAATTGTGACTTCAATTGGTGCTTCTGTAACTTCAGGTGCTTTGAGAAAAAACTTGTTAATAAATAAAGCTAGTACCCCAGTATGTAATGCTACTGAACTAATTAGACTATAGACAAGAAAACTCTTTAATGCTTTAGCCTCTTTTTCTCGTTGTTCTATAGTAACAATTGAAAACCCCATATTTTATACAAGCGTTAATAATAATTGACCTTAACTAGAATACAATTAAAACCTAAAATCAAACATATATTTTATTGCCAACAATCTGTATTGTTGCAAAAATTCATCTAAACCTCCAGGAGACCCCCACCAAAACTGTACTCAGTTTGGTGATGGGAG
>NZ_PGEM01000161.1 GCF_002934005.1 Cuspidothrix issatschenkoi CHARLIE-1
TAGAACAGATTAGAGAAAACCCTTATCTGCAATTAGGGCAGTAGTTGAGAGATGATACAACCTGCAATCGCCTCTTCTACGTCCTCATGGTAAGATTTATTCGGGCAAAATTATTCACCCTTAAATTTACCAGATGTCTATTCCTGAAATTACGCAAACTTTATTAGCGGCAAAGAAAGAGAAAGGTTTAAGCTTTGCTGATTTAGAAAAAATTCTGGGACTGGATGAAGTATACATTGCGGCTATATTCTACCGTCAAGCTAGTGCATCACCCGAAGAAGCTAAGTTATTAGTGGAAGCATTGGATTTAGCCCCCGTCTATATCCAAGAGTTGACCAAATATCCAGTTAAGGGATTGGGACCTGTTGTCCCAACAGACCCACTGATTTACCGCTTCTATGAAATTATGCAGGTCTATGGCTTCCCGATTAAGGAAGTAATTCAAGAAAAGTTTGGTGATGGGATTATGAGTGCAATTGACTTTACCTTAGACGTGGAAAAAGAGGTAGACCCCAAAGGCGATCGCGTTAAAATTACCATGTCTGGTAAATTCCTACCGTACAAAAAGTGGTAGTCTTTGACTCATCAAAGTAAATTCTGTACAAGGGGTAAAAGTTAGGTCGAGGGGGAGATCATACTCCCCCTCGACCTAACTTTACCTCATTAACATTCTTATCAGCAAGCCAATAGACAATCCAAAAGAAATTAATGTTGTAAAGGTACTTATGAGGAGAATACCAAATATAAGGAAAAATACCGTTGTAAACAGTAAAAGTTTGGTTTTACCTCGATAAGAGGAGCGATCGCCTGGTTAATAATCCTTGTCTAGGTTTCGTGTAAACTGGTGTTATCCTTAAAAGTTAAGGACGGAATCTACCATGAAAGTAGCAGGAAACGGACAGGCCAAAACCCTCAATTCGGATGAATTGAGATTACTGTTTGATAAGAGTTTGACTAACCCACGCGATCGCACACTGTTTGCTATTTGTCTTTTTACTGGTTGTCGGGTGTCGGAAGCTCTCAGACTTCAGACGACTGATATCAAAAGCGAAACTCTAACCTTCCGTAAGTCTACCACTAAAGGGAAGTTGAAGACTCGCGTGGTTGATATCCAAGATGGGTTGGCAGAATTTTTAGACGCATATACCCCTAAGCCAGATCCTATGTTCCCCGGTAAGCGTGGGGTGACTGAACGATTAACAAGATATAATTATATGGAAATTGCCATCCCATTGATAGCAATTCTGCTTCGGTAAAGTCGTACTCTTGCCAAATTTCTTCAAAATTCATAGTTTTGCCTGGGGTTATATTAGGGAAGCAAAATAAAGTGGGTTTCTACACGAGTTCCAGGTTGTCCAAATGCGTTGAGCGCTTGTTCTCCCGGTGCGCCGCCTCCAGGTGCATTATAAACGCGGGCATTATTTCCACAAGACTTAGACTTTACTCTATTGTTTGTGAGTTCTTCTTAGTTGTTAAGTTTTCTTGCGATAAAACCTGACATTTCACCTTTCTTAATTTTCCGAGTAACTTGTCACTGTTCAATGGGAAAATTGTCTGTAGTTCAATTTGGAGTATCAGCAGGTGTGGCGACTAATTCCTACTTTAACGGCATCTGGAGATGTGCAGATGGCTATTGACCGGTGGTTATTAGCACAGCATGAATCAGGAAAACATCCGTCAACTTTACGTTTTTATACTTGGTCGCCACCTGCAATTTCTCTCGGTTATCATCAACGGCAATATCCCGAATTTTGGCAAGATTTAACTTGGAAAGGCGAAAAATTAGATTTAGTGCGTCGTCCCACCGGTGGCAGAGCGGTTTTACATCAAGGTGATTTAACTTACGCTGTGGTAACATCAGGACTGGAGGGAAATCGTCTGGATGTATATGCAAAGATTTGTGAGTTTCTGATTCAAGGATGGCGATCGCTCGGTGTAGATTTATATTACGGCCAAGCTGGGCGGGGTTATATCCACAATCCTAATTGTTTTGGAACTGCCACAGGTGCAGATTTAGTTTTAGCAGATGGTTCTAAACTGATTGGTAGCGCCCAATTACGCAAAGGTCAAGCAGTTCTCCAACATGGTTCTATGCGATTAAATCCCGGTGCAGATTTGTTTGCCAAAGTATTTAATCAAGAGTTTTTTAATACTGGAAAATTGCCAACAAATATTAATGAAGAAATAATAATTAACGCCTTAATAGAGTCCGCTTGTAATTGTTTTGGCATGGAAATAGAGATTAAACCTTTATCTCCAGATGAATGGGAGGAAATTATTAGGACTTACGCAAGATATGACTGAAAACCTTATTCTTGGGTAGGGGTAATTCATGAATTACCCCTACTTTCTTAATTTTTATCTTTCGCCTGATGTTTACTTTTGATATTGTGATGTTTTAATTGCAGTTCATACCATTCATTTAAACAGTATTCTGACCAACAAAAACAGTATTCATTCCAGCAGAAATCACATAATCCTTTTTCTTTTGTTTGATCATTATCATCTGATTTATGCAGGATACAAGTGCGAGGACAATGGTGATAACTATTCATGGTTTTATCTTTGGCTAAATTAAAAGTAGAAACTGCTATTTACCTAAACAAACTTGTTCATAACATTGACCGGCAATTTGCCATGTAAATTCCTTTTCAATTAGTTGTCTAGCATGATAAGAAAGTTGAAATCTCATTTTTCAGTATTCCTGTTGAGTTACCCCCATCTACGGGACGATCAAAAATAACCAGGTTATCTGCACAATCTTGTAAACCAGCTATTTCTGCATCTGTAACATCGGACTCCCGTTGAGTTACGAAAGTAATGCTATGATTTTGACTCAGAGACTTGAGTAAATTAAATGTCCTGACCTGTGTTCCTCCTTCAGTGGGTGGATAGGGAAAGATTGAAGATATCATTAAGATATTCATAAACCTAATAACTTTGAGGTCAGTATTGTTTCCTTTGTATCTGGACTATATTTACCAAAATATAATAACACCATGTTCCTTTAGACACTTAAATAATTACAAATTTATACTTTAAGTTTTGTTATTTGCCCAAAATTTTCAGTAAAATTACAGTTTAGTAAATCCAGTTAAAAAAGTACATTTACCTGACCAGATTTTTTGTATTATGCCTAAAGTTGGCGTTTGCATTTCTACTTATAACCGAGTAAATTTACTCGCCTACGCTGTTAAAAGTGTACTATCTCAAACCTACACAGATTTTGAACTAATTATCTGCGATGATGGTTCTACCTGGAGTTTAGACTAAGACATGACAAAATGACCCAGAAGGACTGAGTTGACAAATTACATAGCTCAAACTAGAAAAACTAAGAGGTTAAGCCGATTTAGGTTGTTCCTTCTTGGGTCTAGGAGTAGTCTTTTTGACCTGGAGTTTAGACTAATTTGCCATCCTATTCCGCCAAAGTCTCTCTAGGCAAGGCTTTAAGGGTTTCCAAGTTATTTTACGTCTTGTAAGTCATAAACCTTATACAGCAAGGGATTGAGCCTACAAGAAAAGATTTAGTCTAAACTCCAATTCATTGCTGCTAAATGTCAGTTAGTCCAAACTCAAGTTCAATCTGTGAGATACAGCAGTTTGCGAAAGTATGAGGTACACATTTTGCGGGCAAGACTTGTACTGAGCTTGTCGCGTGGCGTTAGCCATAGTATGCCCCCACCACAAAAGTTTGATTATGGTTGTACCTCATTTGAATGAAATATGCTGTATGTATTAATGTTTTATTCTAAGAGGTTATTTGAAAAGTCATGATTGATGTATCAAATATTTTTTACCTTTCCCCTGTTAATAATTTAACTTTACTAGCGGCTGTTGTCGCTTTTTCTCTAGCTTCTTGAATATCACCACCTTTAGCTAAAGCTACACCCATGCGACGATAGGGGTGGGCAGTAGGTTTACCAAATAATTTAATATCTACATCTTTTATTGCTAAGGCTTCAGCTACACCAGTAAAAGTAATAGAATCAGATTTTTCGGAAGCTAAAATTACCGCACTGGCGGAAAATCCTAACTGTTCAATGTGGGGAATAGGTAAACCTAAAATCGCTCGCAGATGTAATTCAAATTCATTCAAATTCTGGGAAATTAATGTCACCATTCCTGTATCGTGAGGTCTAGGAGAAAGTTCCGAAAAAATCACTTCATCTTTAGTGATAAAAAATTCCACACCAAAAATACCTGCCCCACCTAAAGCATCAGTCACCTTTTTGGCAATTGCTTGAGATGCTAAAATTTTATCTTCAGAAATAGCTGCGGGTTGCCAGGATTCTTGATAATCTCCTCTTTCTTGACGGTGGCCAATGGGATCACAAAAAATTGTCGGCGCGTCCCATTGTTTAATTGTTAATAAGGTAATTTCAATTTCAAAATTTATAAATTCTTCCACAATTACCTTTTGACTATCACCACGAGAATTAGAAATAGCATAATTCCAGGCTTTTTCTACTTCAGTTCTATCATTAACTACAGATTGACCTTTGCCAGAAGAAGACATCACAGGCTTAACAACATTGGGAAAACGAATTTCTTCAGAAATAGTAATTAGTTCTTCTAAGGTGACAGCATAACCATATTTAGCAGTTCTAATTCCTAATTCTTGATGTGCTAATTCTCTAATTCTGTCCCGGTTCATGGTGTAGTTAGTGGCCGCTGCTGTGGGAATAACTGTAATTCCTCTTTGTTCAAATTCTTGTAATTTTTCCGTTCTAATAGCTTCAATTTCTGGGATAATAAAATCAGGTTGATGTTTATTTACCACCGCTTCTAAATCATCAACACTGAGCATAGAAATAACTTCTGCACAGTCAGCAACCTGCATAGCGGGAGCATTAGTATATCGGTCTACAGCAATAACATAATTACCTAAACGTTGAGCCGCAATTACAAATTCTTTGCCTAGTTCTCCTGAACCAAGCAGCATTAATTTTTGGGGTAGTTTTAGCGCCTTAATCATGAGTTTATGGTGATTATTAAAAGAATACAAAAACTTTAGATCCCCGACTTCTCTCAGCAGTCGGGGATCTGATTTGTTCTCATTGATTATTTACATATAATGATCACATCGTCAAGTTTTAAATAAATGTTTATTTGTGTAGGTTGGGTTGACGCAAGGAAACCCAACATGATGAATATTTTTGTTGGGTTGCCCTGTCGCTTAACCCAACCTACTTTCAAATATTAAATATTTATTTTCATATTAATATAAAAAAATAACCGCAGATAAACGCAAATTATTCGCGGTTATCGGCGGCTATAAATTCGAGAATTACTAAATTATCGTTCTGCTAATAATGCTTTGGTTGCAGATTCTCCTAAAATTCCGATTTTGCGATTTAATTGGAAATTTAACAAAGCTACAACGGTAAAATCAGCTAAAAGTGCTATGAAAATTGTTGTTATTTCTGCGTATTCTATCGCTGCCCAAGGGAAGGTAGAGAATAACCACAAAGTTGGATTTTCTGATGCACTAATCCCCAAAATTGAGAGCATAATTGATGGGAGAAACATGGCTACACTTATAGTTCCCACTGCCCATACATAACGCTTGGGGTTTTTCATCAGTAGCATCAGTTGAGCAATTGTGGCATAAATCAACATTAAACTCAAGGCTAAAACCATAGCTAATATGACTTTACTCTTGTCCATGTTGCCATTATAGAAATTATCAGGGGAGAATACAATCCAAATTATAGTGGGAATACTAGCAATTAATAGATTAATCCCTATTGCCACAATTGCCGGGCTTTTTTCACCGAATACTAAATCTTGTAATAAAGATTTATTTCGATGATTTTGATGTCTATATCTTGCCCAATCTTGGATAGTTTGCCTCTGGGGTGAAAGGATAATAGTTAAAGCCAACACTAAGACAAAGTTGAATAAAGATGTGAGGAATATCATCCCTACATCGTATTTATCATCAACTCCGGGTATAGTCAATCCCAAAAACATTATCTGAGCAAAACCTACAAATAAATAACTTTGTCCTTTACTCAATATTGTACTATCTACATTCCGAAAGCAGCGTTTCATTGCTTGCCAAATACCGTAGGTACAAATTCCGTAATTAACTAAATGAAAGCCAACTAAGGTAATGAAACTTTTGCCTATTGGTAGAAAGAAAAATTCTAGCTTGTTGATTGATGAATCTTGATATGAACGAAACAGATTAGGAAATAGATAATTGGTAATATCCCAGGGAGCGAAAAATCTAATCCAAGTTAGGGGATTATTGAATTCTCCATAGGATGATACTATTGTCATTGTCATCAACAAGAATACAAGTACAGCACCGCTACCTAACCAGGGTTGAAAGCTGCTAAACCAACGACTAACTAAACCAAAAATCAAGGCTGCACTGTAGAAGAAAACACAACTAGCTGCAAGAATAGCGTAATAACTAAAAATGTAACTGGTGGCGATGTTTGCAGAATGTCCAGCCCAAAAATGTAGAGGAATTGCTGTAAAAACAAAGAGATAAATTAAACTAGGAACTCCGAGAATTTTTCCTGTTAAAATGCTGGTTTCTGTTTGGGGACTCAGGCGAATAAAATTCAATGTTCCCCTTTGTTCTTCTTTGGCTAAATCGCTGATGAGTAAATAAGTTCCCCCAACTAATAGGCTAAAAATCAAAATTACGCTCAATGTTAAAAAGGTGTATTCCCAATGGTCTCGCCACCATAATTGCCAATCTATTTGATCTAAAGGACAAAGGTTTTTAGATAAATAACTCCGTAAGTTATTTAATTCACTTTCAACTTGATTAAGTTGGGATTGTAAATTGGGAATTATGCTAGGATCTGTTAGGTTAATTTGTTGATAATTTGATATTTTTTGACTGAGTAAGTTTTGTTGTCTATAAAGTTCTTGTTCTTGCTGTTCGTATACTTTTCCTAAAGTACAGTAAGAAGCTCTAAGATAGTAGGTTTCATCGGGAAATTCTCGTAATTGAAACAGAAAAACTATGAGTTGCAATAACAAGGAAGAACCCATAGAAATGATGAGATTAAAGCCTTTTAATCTGCCTTTAAGTTCTCGAAATAGTTGGGGATTTAATTCTCCCACCCTATCTATAAAATTTAGTAACATCGTCTAGACCTCCAAAAATTGAGAAGTTTTATTTTTAAACAATTTTAACTTTGAAAATGAAATCGTAAGGATTTAGGGAACAGTTAACAGGGAACAGGGAACAGGGAAGATAAAAGAAAAATGGTAAGTATTCAGCTATAGCTCTCGTTCGCGCCCAGATCCCCGACTTCTGTGATTAATTGTGTCCATAAATGATAAATTGATCAAAGAAGTCGGGGATCTTTTTACCTTACCTGAATTCTGACAATAAATCCAAAATCTAAAATTATCTATGATGCTTGTTTGTGACCTAATTTGAGGAAAATGGTTTCTAGGTCTTCTTGGGTACAGTGAAACTCTGTGATGGGAATTCCTATACTGACAAGCGATCGCAATAAATCGGCAGCATCTTCTGGTTTACCAGAAAAATTGACTCGCACGCTATTTTTACCAGGTATTACCTCCCATTCTTCAACTAAAGGATGGTTTTTAATTTCCCTCACTAATATATCTATATTGCCCAAAGTAGACACAAAAATCTGCTGTTGAGACAGACGTTGATAAAGATGTTGAAGTGAAGAACTTTCTACTAAAAAACCTAGTTCCATAATGCCCACGAATGTACACAACTCCGCTAAGTCGCTGAGAACATGGGAAGAAATTAAAATTGTCATTCCTGCTTCTTGCAAAGCTTTAATAATTTCCCTAAACTGCATCCTGGCAATGGGATCAAGTCCCGAAACAGGTTCATCTAAAAGTAGTAAAATTGGTTCATGAATAATAGTTCGGGCTAAACTTAAACGCTGTTTCATCCCCCGTGAGAGAGTATAAATCATGGTATTGCGTTTATTACCCAGTTGAATGAGTTCTAAAACTTCGTGGAGGCGTTGGGTACGGTGTTTTCCTTGCAAACGATACAAACGGGCAAAATAATCTAAATAATCCCAAACTGTCAAATCTTCATATAATGGGTAGTCATCGGGCAAATAACCAAGACGACGTTTAAGTTTGAGATTGCTATGATCTCCCTCTAGGCGATCGCCATTAATATAAATCTCACCTGTAGTCGGTTCTTCAGCAGTGGCTAACATCCGAATTAAGGTGGTTTTACCTGCACCATTGGGACCAATTAATCCGTAAACTTCACCCGTCTGGATTTCTAAGTCAACATCATTAACAGCAACGTGTCTTTCAAATTGCTTAGTTAGTCCGGTGGTGCGAATTGCTATTTCTTTTACCATCGCGGCTGGGTTGGGGCTTGTGTGCAATAGTTAACTTAACCTGTTTCTACAGTGGAATTAGCCATTGTTTCGGAAATGGAAACAAAATTAGGAGGTACGGGGTAGGGGAGAAAATTCTGTTGCCTATTGCCCTAACTCAAACTACCGCAGATCGGTTAAATTAGCGGTATGCTGCAATTGAGCAACCATAGAGACGAATATGCCAAGAACACAGAAAAACGATAACTTTGTTGACAAATCCTTTACGGTGATGGCAGATATCATCCTCAAGATATTGCCAACCAACAGAAAAGCTAAAGAAGCCTTTGTTTATTACCGAGATGGTATGTCTGCCCAGGCAGAAGGTGAGTATGCTGAAGCACTAGACTACTATACAGAAGCTTTAGAAATGGAAGAAGACTCTAATGATCGGAGTTATATTCTGTATAATATGGGATTAATTTATGCCAGTAATGGTGATCATAATAAGGCTTTAGAGTATTATCATCAGGCCATTGAGTTAAATCCACAATTACCCCAAGCTTTGAATAATATCGCTGTCATTTATCATTTTCAGGGGGAAAAGGCGAGGGAAGCCGGGGATAATGACGGTGGGGAAGCATTATTTGATCAAGCTGCTGATTATTGGATTAGAGCAATTCGTATGGCTCCCAATAACTATATTGAAGCCCAAAACTGGTTAAAAACTACCGGGCGATCGCAAATTGACGTATTCTTTTAGATTAGTTATGAGTGATTAGTCGGTTGTTAGTTCTGCAATTTTAACTGACAACTGACAACTAACAACTGACAACTAACAACTAACAACTAACAAATTATGATTGATAGCGAACTGGTTCGTAAAGTTGCTAATTTGGCTCGTTTAGAATTAACAGCGGATGAAGAAGCAAAATTTACTACTCAACTCGGTAGTATTCTGGATTATGTAGAACAACTAAATGAACTGGATGTCACCAATGTACAACCGACAACCAGAGCTATTGATGTCAGCAATGTCACCAGAGAAGATATTCTCCAACCTTATCCTGAACGGAATGCGATTCTCAACAGTGCGCCGCAACAGGAAGGTGATTTTTTCCGAGTTCCTAAAATTCTAAATGCGGATTAACTAGAAACCGACTGAAGATATAGGAGATAGGGAGAAATTTGTCCTTCTCCTCAACTGTAATGCAATATAAAAGAGTAGAGACGCTCCGAGGAGCGTCTCTACATCCCCGTAGGGACAGGGGATTAGGGGATTAGGTTTTTGGGTATGAAACCAATATAGCAGATGATTTTTTATTTGCCAAGTATTGAACAATAATTTTTGTGTATTAGTATCAAAAATGGCATGGGCTGAAAATATTCTTTAATCAGTTCCTCCCCAAGTCCACACGGGATTACCTTTTTTCATCCCTTGTTTGACCACTATTAAAGGATAATTATTAGCATCAAACCCACCGGCTAAGTCAAGCATAAAGTATACTTTACCTTTGACAAAATGCAGCCGCAAATGATTAGTATTTCCAGTATATTTTTCCCCATTAATCTTGGTTATGCCAGCGGAGGCAAAGCATTTTGCATATTTGGGTTTTAGTGTTCCTACCCATGTAGTGCTAAAGCCATTATTTGCAGTGACAGAAATATTATTTGCGTACTCACTCAAATTTACATAACCATCGGTAGCAAAACCACCTTCTCGATAAGGTTGGGCGGTTTCCGTGACAATAACTTTATCTGGACAACTTTGTTTTTGCTCGTTTTGACTATAAACCTTGAGTTCGATTTTAGTTGCTGCATTTTGCGCTTGCACAGAAGAGGAAGGGAGTAAGGAGAGTAAAATAATACTGATTCCTATGGTTAAAGATTGAAAGGGAATATTAGGCATATATTTGTTGGATATCTTGATTAGTTCGTTGTTAAATTATTATGATGTAAGTATTCAGCTATGGCAACCTTTAACACCCAGATCCCCGACTTCTGGTGATCAATTTATAATTTATGGACACAATAAATAAAAGAAGTCGGGGATCTTATCACCTGATCTAAATGGTTATTCATACGTAACCTAATTATTGTAGCCCTACTTATAGCAGTGATACCTTCAACTTTTGAACCGTCAGCACTCCAGATAAAATGTTCTAACCATTTCTGTTTACGAGGATTAAAAAGTGATATTGTTTCACCACTTAAAGGATCTATAGACTCAGTTAAATTACTCTTGTATTCATTACAAGAACGACAAGCTAAACACAGATTTTAAAAAGTTATATCTCCGCCTTGTGAAACTGGTTTAATATGGTCATAGTTCATAGGAATACCGCTATTTGCCGCGGATGTTAAGCAATAACAGCAACGTGATTTATCATGATCAATGATTTGTTTTCTTAAACTTTCCGAAATATAGGTAGACACAAGAATTTTAATATTTTAAAGATTGGGTTTAAAGATTTGGTAAACTATATCCGCGCCAACGAAGTAAAACTGCCGACTGGGCTTTACGTAACATAAAAAGATCAGCTTGATACCGCAAAGATATTAAATTTAATCTTTCTGATTCTGTAAGTGTACCACTAGAATTTTTCTCTAATAAGGTATTATATTCTTCCATATCTGCTGCTGTCTTATGAGTATGGAAAATTTGCCAAAGAGTATGATCATCTAACTTATCTAAAGCCGCAATTTCCGCTTGAAATTCTTCTGGTACATCATCCCATACTGCTAGACTACCTACTTGTAAAGAATGAAGTATAACTTCTTCTAACGGGCGCTGGGTAGCATGGGCGGTATTAACTAACCGTTGATAGATAATTTCGGGTATTTGTAGGGTAATAGTTTCAGTAGGCATATTAAATTACTACGTTAATTTTCACTATTGATATTATTAGTATATCCTAAATTCAGGTAACTGAGTAATAGTTGGTTTTCCTTTCTAAAATTCCTGGACAATAATCCGTGCTTATTGAATATTATTATGATATAATCATAAGTAGGGTGTTTAAGCCCACATTCCGCACCCTT
>NZ_PGEM01000162.1 GCF_002934005.1 Cuspidothrix issatschenkoi CHARLIE-1
AAGCAGATATAGAATTGACTCGTCAGTTATTAGCCGGCGCGGAACTCCTAGCTATTCCCATTTTAGACCATTTAATTTTAGGTAATGGCACTCACCAGAGTATAAGAGAAATTACAACTTTATGGGATGAATGCCCTCAACCAGATTGATACAGCAGAGGTTTTGGCAAATGGAGTCTCAAAACAGTTGCATTTTTCCTTGTCGGGTCGGATATGAGAAATTGAGGATATCCAGATAGTTGAAACTGTTCCCTGTTCCCTGTTCCCTCTCATCACAGACAACTTTTTCAGCAACCCCTAATTATTTAGAATGTAAAAGCTGTTCTGAGAACACCAACTACTACATCAGGATTTCGATCATCGTGATTAGGTGCTGTCAGCCAAATTAAACCGGGAGTAATAGTCATGTGGCTGTTAATCCGATGGGTATAAAAGGCTTCAATATGAAATCCAGTGCTGCGATCGCTTCTTTGTTCAGGTGCTAAACCCAATCCTGTAGCAATAGCTGCATTACTTGTGCTAATTAACCTTGGTTGCATCCCGAAAATAATTCCCGCCAAATTACCCTTTTTACCCAAATCATACATCCCTAAATTAAAGCGATAGGTGAGTACACCAGCATCCCCCTGAGTTCCCGTTCCTAAAGCACGGGCAAAACTACGACCTACAGTAGCCCCAAATTCAAAAGTTGGGGAAATGCGGTAACTCATGGAAGCCACATAGGTATTAGCTACCACTGGACCCACGCTTGAACCTGGAATCACACTTGGATTTGGACCCCGCACTGCCGCAGCTGTACTACCACTCCAAGTATCAATCCCCTCTGCGGGAGAGTAACTGTGGATAAAAGAAGAAGACAAGCGGAAATTATTAATCCTCAACATCGGTCGAATAGAAGCCAGATAACCATTACCACCGCCAAAAATTCCCTGGGTAGGATCATTAGCATTCCGTTCTCGACCAGCAGCCAAATCTAAACTAAAAGACTGACTAGGTTGCCATAACAAACCAATCCCACTGCGAGTAAAAATAGGAGAAGCCAAAGGGTTTTGCGCCGCAAAATCAGACACCGTACCGGTGACAGGCGAACCCAAAGCATTCACAGACTCGCTTAATACCCTTGTCCCAGAAGTAGGATTAATAAAAAGTCTCAGATTTTTAGCAATTGGTAACTGATATCTCAGGGCAATCATTCTTAATCCCGTTCTGGGATCTCGAATTTGTCCAGAAAAACGCGCTTCACCATTGCCACCAGTTTGAAACTCTCCTTTCAAATTATCATCTAGCAAAGAGATCGTTAAACTATCTTTTCCCGTGAAGCTAGTGTTCAAATTCAGAATAGCTTGATAGCCTAAAGTAGCCTTATTATCAGTCCCTTCCCCTTCTGCAAAAACATTTCCTAAATAGGTCAAAACCCGACCACTTAATTTAGAAGTCGTAGAAAATTGATTTGCTTCTAACTCAGTAGTTCTGGCTTCTACAGCATCTACCCGTCCCTGTAAAGTTGCTAGTTCTGCGGAAAATTCTGTTTGCAACTTTTGAATTGTCACTAAAGTTTCCTTACTGCTTGCATCACTAGCAGCAGTGGCAATTAATTCATTAACTCGATCCAAACAAGCATTTAAACCGGCTGCAAACTCGTATCGTGACAAAGCCCGATTACCACGAAAAATACCATTCGGATAACCTGCTATACAGCCATAACGTTCTACCAATGATTGTAAAGCTTGAAATGCCCAATCGTTTGGCTGTACATCACTAAGTTGAGATACAGAGGTGACTTGATCCATCTCCCCAGTTGCCGTAGTTTCAGAATATTGGGGATTTTCCAAAATAGGGGGCTGCTCTTGAGCTAAAGCCTGTATTTGTCCTAGTATGCTGATAGTAGATATAGTTAAAGATGCTACTAACATCTTGTACAAAATTTTATTCATCTAAACCTCCAGGAGACCCCCACCAAAACTGTACTCAGTTTGGTGATGGGAGGAATGGAGGGTTAATTGTGAAACGTCCCTGGAGTAATTTTGTGCGCCAGCACAAACAATAAAAGGGACAGTTGAGCAATTAACAAATCTTTGATTTTCCATATTCGTAACGGTCTTTGTGAATTGATTTACTGGATTAATTAGGAAAGAGTGGTCTTTTTTGAGTGTCTAAAACAAATACTTTGGACATAATATTTTGCTCCGAAGAGCCTCCCATTTCTGGGGTAATGTTAGCTTCGACAATGTTAGAGGTCGGTAACTATCTTAAAAGCACTGGTTTAACCCTTAAGCCTGTTTAACTTTTAAGTTCTAGAGCAGGGAACTAGCTACGCATTCCCTGGTAGGTCTTTAACTCTTACCTCTAACGTAGTTCCGTTAAGAACTCAGTCTGGTCAACTAGGCTTTTACAAGCCCTCACTTACCCGAAGGGAAGTGATGGGTGGTTGACGGCGCTCATTGACACTCCTCACATCTATCAAATTGTACAGTATTACCTATGGTGCTTTTATGAATAAAAAGTGATAAATTTCTTAAAAAAGGGTTTCTAGAGGACAAACTCGGTACGTGTTTAAAAGGGTATTTGAGAAGTTATAGTTGATGTATCAAATATTTTTTACCCCACCCTAACCCTCCCCTTGTGAAGGGGAGGGAACAGGATTTTCACTATTTCCCCCCCTTGATAAGCTACGGTGTACACACAATCGTTTTGTGCTTATTTAGCCCCCCAAAATTGGAGGTTAGGGGGCATTAAAACCCTATTAGGCAACCTGATGAGAATTCTGTTCTTCCAGAAGATAGAGATAATCTTATATCTTGAGAGAGTGTAAATATTAGCCATATTTCCTCATACTTTGGTTAATAGTAACATTGACTATCGTTATGAATAAAAACATAAAAGAACAAATTCAACAAGATTTGCTGCAAGCTAAGGCAACAGGAGAATTAAAAGCAGAAAATATTCGAGAAATAGTCAAATCTGCTATGTCTCAAGTCGGTTCAGAATTTCAAGCAGGTTCACAGGAAGTGGGTAATTTAGTCAATGATGCTGTTTCTACAGTCATTGATAATGTCCAAGAAAAAGGTAGTGAGCTTAAAGAAGTGGTAGTAGCTGCCATTGAAGGTGCAATGGAAGCTATCAATATTAACAGACATTCATCTATTGTCAAAACCCACGCAGAAATCAAGCAACTTCAAGCAAAATTAGATCGGGAAGAAGAACAACTACAAGCAGAAATTGAAGGAGTTTTAACAAACATAGTAGATACCAGTCAAGATAAATCTACGGATACAAAAATTGCTATTGATTCAGCAATTGATGCAATTAAAGATAGTGAGGAAGTGGGATTATTAAAAAAACGCTATGCACAATTACAAGCACAATTAGCAATTGTGAGAGCAAATTTATCTGCACGCTATAGCGGAGGTGGTCAACAGGTTGAAGAGTATTTAAATGAAGCCAGACAATGGTATGATAAATCCCATTCTCAAGCTGAATCTGTAAGTTTACAGGTAAAAGAAAAATATTCCTTTCTTGAACAACAGTTAGCAAATGCAGGTGCAGCATTAGCGCAAAAAGAACGCCAGTTAAAACAAAATTTGCGAGATTTACTATTAGCCACTGCTGATTTATTCAAAGATAAAGAAATTACGGATCAGGATATTCGTAGTCACTAACCGCAGATTAAACAAGCTTTTTAGAGGTTTTTAATTGTTTCCTTAGATTATTGAAAAATCTCTTTATTTCTTCACTATTCTCTATTCCCTATAAATGATTTTGTTGGGTTGCGCTGTCGCTTAACCCAACCTACTTTTTTAGAAATCAACAAATTGTTAATAACTTCCTTCCTCTCGATTCATGTTTTCTCCATGTTTGACAATTACCCATACTGCATGAATACTACCAGGAAGCCAACCCAGCAAGGTTAACAAAATGTTAATTAACAATGTTGGACCAAATCCAACTGTGAGAAAAACCCCCAAGGGGGGTAGAAATACACCGAGAAGTATACGTAATAAATTCATGGATTTTTCCTAATTTGTAAATTGGATTTAATTGCTGGTGGGCATTGCCCACCCTACGAAATAATAATACCTATTGCGTGTGAGTATCTTGGAATTGAAAACCTTTTTCGGCGAAGTATTTACTTAAAAAGGTATTAACTAAAGACAAAACTATCGGACCAAGAATAAAAGCGATCAATCCTCGAACTTCAAAGCCTGGTGCTAAAACCGATGCTAACCAAAAGCAAATTCCGTTGAGAATGAGAGAAAATCCACCCAAGGTGAGATAGGTTAGAGGTAAAGATAAGATCGTGAGAGTCGGTTTAATTGCACTATTAACCAAACCAATGATCATAGCGGCAATTAACGCTGAGGGAAAATTAGCAATATTTACCCCTGGAACAAGTAAATCAACAATGAGTAAACTTAAAGCTGTAGCGAGTGCGATGAAAAAATATCCCCACATTGTTTTACCTCAGAAATAGAAATAAGTAGGTTAGCGTTAAAAATTGTCGTTGGGGCAAGGGAACACTTCGACAGGCTCAGTGCAGCTCGTTTTGGGCGATTTTACTTTTCTTCACATACCTTTAATTTTTCCGGTTCACCTACTTATCTGTGCTATTACTATTTTTAAAATATGAATAAATATTTAACATCTTTTTTTAGGGGTAATTTCTATCTATCGGAAGTTATATATTAGGAATAGGGAATAGGGAACAGGAAAATTTTCTTCTTTCTTCCTCCCGAACTCCTGTCAGGGCGAACGGCCGTTCGCCCCTACTGAACTCCTTAATTATTACTTCCTAGCAGGAACAAACTAATTAATGTCCCGCTATTCCAAAGACTGTGGAGTAACATAGAGGAAAGTAAATTGCGCGATCGCGTGTAAACTATTCCTAAGACCATTCCTAAGGCTGTTAATGGGAGTATTTCTGATAAACTCAGGTGAGCAGCCGCAAATAATAAACTACTGATGAAAATTGCTCCCCAAACAGAGGTATAACGAGTTAAAGATGGTAATAAAAAGCCACGAAACAGAAATTCCTCAAAAAATGGTGCAGCTATGGCGGCGGTAAAGAAAAATATCCCCAAAGCAATATTATCCTGGTTTTCTAATGCCATTTGTAAGAGTGAATTACTACCGCCTTGTCCTTGCCATAATTTTTGATTAATTAAGGATACTATCACCACAATAGGTAAAGCACTGCAATAGCCACCTAACCCCCATAAAAACCAATTACTCAAGAAATTGAAGCTAAACCAGTTTTCAGGAAGGGGGAAAAAACGCTTAATAGAAAAATACAGAACTGATAAAGAACCGCAAGCAACTGATAGATAGGTAATTAAAACAACAAAAGCACCAATTCTGGAATTATTGGGATCACGAGGGATAGGTAGCAAAGATAATAATTCTGGTACAAATAATTGCCCCATTAGTAAAAAACCGAGGACAAAAACCTGAATGATTATTTCCCAATTCCAGGGAGTTGACCACACTAAATTCCCATTGGTGGCTAATAGAGATTCTTCACCTTTAAACAAGCGTTGAATCAATAGAATAATTAGTAAAATGAACCCGATTAAGGCTGATAAACTAGGAATAGTAGCAATTATTGTTAATTTTAACAATGCTTCGGTTGCTGCTTCTTGTTCAGCTATTTTCAGAGATAATAAGGCTTCTGGACGTTGTTGAATTTGATATAATTGCGCTAGGGCTGTAAAGCGAAACCAACTATCTAAATTTTGTTGAATTAGTTTTTCAGATTTGGGGAATAACTGCGGGGATTTACTCCAAATTCCAGTTAAAACTTGGGCAGTTTGTTGATATTTAGGGTCAATGTCTGGATATTGTTGTAACTGATTCCAAGTTTCCACAGCTTTGTCTATTTCCTGCTGTTGTGTTTGCAAAATTCCCAAACGTAAATCTACTTCTGCTAACAGTTTTTTTTCTATCTGAATAGACTTTTGTAAACTTTTTTCCTGTGGAGAAATTGACTTAATATTTGAAGATTCTATTTCAGTTAGTTTCTTCTTATTTGTTTGCAAACTGGTTTTAACAGATTCACTAGCTTGTTGATATTGCTTGACCGCGCTTTCTAGGGGATTTGCACCAAGAATAGATTCTTGAATTTTTTGAATGTTTTGGTCATTAGTGTCTTCTGGTTGCCAGGCTTGAGCTTGTAAAATCAGATTTGTTTGGTATAATTCCAAACGACTTTGAAATTGGGGTTTTTGCCAGCTACTCAATAGTGATGCACCGGAGGATATCATTGCTAATAAAGTTAGCCCAATTAACAACCATCGTTTAATTGTCATTCATTTGCCTTTAAATTAAGAATACAAACTGTATTATAATCTAAGGTAGAGGATAATTAAAAATAGGTTCCATAGAACTCATATTTGATTTTTGAAAAAAATTAGGTATTGTAGGGTGTGGTTCGGCAAGCTTACCAACCCAGACTACATAAATCCTATCAACAAACAGAGTTGTCATATCTGACGCACTCTACGTATCTTTTCATAAATCAAATATTGTACATTAAAATCTAAAATTACCAGTCAATTAGCAATTAGTAAGATGTTTTTTACAAATTCTTTAGAAAATCAACTTCAGCAGTGGGATAATACCATTAAAAGTCAGCCGAATAATGCTAATGCTTATGTTAGACGAGGAATGGTTTATTTTAAATTAGCTAACATTGAGGCATCTATTCAAGATTTTGATCAAGCCGAAAAATTAGATCCTAATATTACTCCCTATCTTTGGCAACGCGGGTTAAGTTATTATTATGTAGAACGATTTGCTGAAGGTGCAAAACAGTTTGAAAGAGATTTAACTGTTAATGCTCAAGATGTGGAGGAAACTGTCTGGAGATATCTTTGCATAGCTAGATTATCAGGTGTGATAGAAGCCCGTAATACTTTATTATCTGTGAAAAATGATCCTCGAAAAATCATGGCAGCAATATATAATTTATTTGCAGGTCATTGTACAACAGATGATGTTTTGAATGTGGGAAAATTGGCAGGATTAAAAGGTAAGTTTTACAGTCATCTGTATTTAGGTTTATATCATGAAGCTGAAAATAATTTGCAGTTAGCACAAGAATATATAGTTAAAGCTGCGGATGAGTACAAAATTGATGATTATATGTGGTACTTAGCTGTAGTACATAAGCAGTTGCGTCAGTGGTCTTAACAAAGGCAGGAGACCGTGCGGGGGCAGAAGCTAGGAGGCAATTTTTGTAACGGGGATTTATACCCTACTGGTGAAAACTTTGGGGGGAAGTCTGGTTTTAGATCCGATTGTTTCGATAACACAAATTGCTGACTACAATAATTAATAGTTAGAATTAGGAGCTATCTTTAGTGTCTGAAGAGACTAAGAACCATTGTTTCGTGGTTGGTATTGGGGCTTCTGCGGGAGGACTACGAGCCTTGGAGGAGTTTTTTGATAATATGCCCGCCGATAGCGGTGCAGCTTTTGTGGTGGTGCAACACCTCTCTCCAGATTTTAAAAGTTTGATGAAAGAACTGCTAGAACGTCGTACTCGCATGACAGTGAAGCGCGTACAGAGTGGAATGCAGATTAAACCGAATACAGTATATTTAATTACACCTCAGAATAATTTAGTTGTTAATGATGGAACTTTAGAGTTAATTCAGCAAAGTGAACCACCGAGACAACAACCTAATTTTCCCATTGATATTTTTTTAGATTCCCTATCAAGAGATAGTGGGGAGCAAGCAATGGGTGTGATTCTCTCAGGTACGGGAAGTGATGGTACAAGAGGAATACAAAGTATTAGTGAGTCGGGTGGGTTAACCTTTGTTCAGTCACCTGGGACAGCAGAGTTTGATGGGATGCCCCAAAGTGCGATCGCTACAGGTATTGTAGATCAAGTTCTGCCACCGGCGGAAATGGCACGGACGATTTATGAAATCATTCAAATGCAGCGCCAAGGGGCGACTTCAGGTGAATCATTACTGCCAGAATTAGAATCAGAGAAACTCCGCGCTATTATTCAAATTCTCAATCAATACGAAAAGCTCGATTTTTCCTATTATAAACCCAGCACTCTCAGCCGTCGCATTTATCGCCGTTGTTCCCTCAGTGGACATAATCTCTTAGATGAATACGTAGAATATTTAAGAACCTCCAGCGAAGAACGGGCGCTGCTACGCGATGATTTAATGATTGGGGTGACAAGGTTTTTCCGTGATTCAGCAGCCTGGGACTACTTAGATAAGGAAGTCTTACCCGAATTAATTAGCCCTTTGGAAAATGGTCAACAGTTAAGGGTGTGGGTAACAGCTTGTGCGACCGGTGAAGAGGCTTATTCCATGGCGATTTTAATGGATGAAGTCATCAACCGTTTAGGTAAACAACTGAGTGTCAAGATTTTTGCCACAGATATTGACGCAGCCGCTTTAAGTAAAGCAGCAGAAGGCATTTATCCTGAAAGTATTAGTATTGATGTTTCTCGTAAACGCTTAGAAAAATATTTTACCTTTCGTAACCGTAATTTCCATGTGTCGCGGGCGTTGCGGGAAATGATTATTTTCGCTCCCCACAACTTGGCGAAAAATGCGGGATTTACGCGTATGCACTTGATTAGCTGCCGTAATGTTCTAATTTATATGCAGCCAGTCTTGCAGCAGCACGTCATGAGAATGTTGCATTTTTCCTTGATGCACAAAGGCATTTTGTTGTTAGGTGCTGCGGAAACACCAGGGGAATTAATTGAAGAATTTAGTCCCTTATATGAAAAATTCAAAATTTATCAAAAACGGCGAAATGTTCGTTTACCAATATCAAATCAAAATTTAGAATATATAACTCCTGTTGTCTCCCGCCCTAGTCAGGGACGACGCGGCACAGTTCAGTTTGACCCGGCGTTAGCAGCAGCTTTTAGTGCCTTTGTTCGCCGCAGACAATGTACCTGTCTTCTAGTGAATGATGATTTAGAACTGTTTCATGTAGTTACTGATACCGTGGAAATCATGCAAGTTCCAGAGGGACAGATGACTAGGGCGATCGCAGATTTAGTCCCACAAACTCTGAAACTACCGATTAATACAGCATTACATCGTGCCAAACGGGAGCGTAAACCCGTGATGTATGGGAATATTCACTTAAATCAGGGCGATCGCATCCGTAGTGTAAATTTAGAAGTTACCTATCATACGGGAGATACCCGAATGACGGACTTCTTCATGTTAATTATTGAAAATGAAGAACGTCCTTCTCTCTCAAACCGTCCTGAACCTTTTCAGCAAGATGCAGAAGCAACTCAACGTATTATAGATTTAGAGTATGAATTGCAGCAAACTAGGGAGAATCTGCAAGCTACTATTGAAGAATTAGAAACCACCAATGAAGAGCAACAAGCAACTAATGAAGAATTGCTAGCTTCTAATGAAGAGTTACAAAGTACCAATGAAGAATTGCATTCTGTTAACGAAGAACTATATACAGTTAACACAGAATATCAAACCAAAATTCGGCAATTATTAGAATTATCTAACGACGTAGATAATTTACTCAGAAGTAGTGAAATTGGCGTAATTTTCCTAGATCGGGAATTGCAAATTCGTAAATTTACCCCAGCAGCTACTCCAGCTATTAACCTGTTAGAAACGGATGTAGAACGCCCCATCCAGCACATCACCCATAACATGAATTGTAGTAATCTACTGGAATTATTACAGCAGGTAGTAGAGACAGAACGCCCCATTGAACAAGAGGTAAAACTAAATAATACTGAAAATCATTTATTGATGCGGTTGTATCCCTATCTCAGAGATGACGGTCAAGCGGATGGGGTGGTGATTACCTTTGTCAACATCAATGAAATTAAACAAGTACAACAAGCTTTAGAACGCCGCACGGAAGAATTAGAAAAACTCTATAATACAAACCCCGTGGGGTTGGTACTCCATGACGAAGAATTGCGATTTGTGCGAATCAATGAGGCCATGGCGGAAATAAATGGTTTATCAGCTAATGCACATATTGATAAGCAACTACGGGAAGTATTACCAGATTTAGCTGATCGGGTTGAACCAATTTTACGCCGGGTATTAACTAAGGGAAAACCAATTCGCAATGTAGAGATTTCTGGGTGTACACCGGCTCAACCTAATATCCAAAGACATTGGATTGCTAGTTATTATCCTGTTAATCAACCTGATGGGGGTAAAGCTGTTAGTGCTGTAGTGGTGGAAATTACCGAACTTAAACAAGCTCAAATGGCTTTGCGTCAAAGTGAAGAACGATTACGCACTTTGATGAACTCCAGCCAAACGATCTTATTTAGTTGTCAACTCAGTGGCGATTATCAGGCTACTTTCATTAGTGAAAATGTGGAGTTGATTTTGGGTTATTCCCCCCAAGTATTTATAGATGAAGGCGGATTTTGGTATGAGTATATCCATCCTGAAGATCGAGATGGGGTATTAACAGGATTAGCGAGTTTAGAATTTGACAGCACCTACTCCTTAGAATATCGGTTACGGTGCGCTAATGGAGAATATCGCTGGTTCTTTGCCCAGTTGCGATTAATTAGAGATCAACAGGACGCGCCTTTAGAATGTGTGGGTTATTTGGTAGATATTAGCGATCGCAAAACCGCCGAAAAAATCCTCGAACAACAGGTACAAAGAGAACGATTATTAAAACAAATTACCGACGAAATCCGCCAAAGTCTAGAACCTCAAAAACTATTTGAAACTTCTGCTAACCGCATCGGCGAAGCTTTTAAAGTAGATCGCTGTTTGCTGCATACTTATGAGATTGATCCAGTAGAACATTTACCAGTAGTAGCAGAATATTTAAGTCCGGGAATAACTTCCATTAAAGGATTATTGGGGCCAATTGCGGGTAATTCCCAGATTCATCAAATTCTCCAGCAAGATACAGCGATCGCTATTGATGATGTATTTACTCATCCCTTGCTATTATCAAAAATCGAAACCTCTCGACAGATCGGACTGCAATCAATATTAGGAATTCGCACATCCTACCAAGGCAAACCCAATGGTCTGATTTGTTTACATCAATGCTATCATCCCCGTCATTGGACTAGGGAAGACATCATTCTGCTGGAATCTGTAGCCGCCCAAGTCGGCATTGCGATCGCCCATACCAAACTCCTTCAAGAAGCCAAAAAGCGGCAAATAGAACTCGCTCAACAAAATTTAGCCCTAGAAGCAGCCACAGAAAAAGCTCAAGCCGCAAGTCGTACCAAGAGTGAATTTCTCGCCAACATGAGTCATGAAATTCGTACTCCCATGAATGCGATTTTAGGATTTGCGGAACTGTTACAAAATCTTGTCAGTGATGATTTAGCGCAGAATTATCTTCAAGCCATTCAAACCAATGGCCGCACCTTATTAATTTTAATTAACGACATCCTGGATTTATCCAAAGTTGAAGCTGGGAAACTTAAACTCAACTATGAATCTGTCAATCTGCCACCTCTTTTGCAAGATATACAACAAATGTTTGTGCAAAGAGCTAAAGAAAAAGGACTGTTTTTAAATCTGCAAGTTGATCAATCCATTCCTACAGAAATATATATTGATGAAGTACGTCTGCGTCAGATTTTGGTAAATGTTGTTGGTAATGCCATTAAATTTACCGAAAGAGGCGGCATCAGTATGCGCGTCAACAGTCGGATCAATTCCAGCATCGAGAATCAGGCACATTTAGAAATAGCTATTTCTGATACAGGTATTGGTATCTCCCCACGGGATCAAATGTTAATTTTTGATGCGTTTCGTCAAAGTCAAGGACAAAGCAATCGCAAGTATGGCGGCACTGGACTAGGATTAACAATTAGCCGACGATTAACAGAAATGATGGGCGGTACAATTGAAGTCATCAGCGAATTGGGACGCGGTAGCACCTTCACCTTGATATTTCCCGAAATTACAGTTACTCAAACTACCTCAGATTCACCATCAACAAGTAGACAAAACCATGATTTAAGTAAATTTTCGGCGCTAAAAATTCTCATCGTTGATGACGTACAATCTAACCGGGATTTACTACACGCTTATTTTAATTCCACCCCCCATCAAATCATGATGGCAGATAATGGTGAGATCGCTTTGCAATTAGCCATAAAACATCATCCTGACCTGATATTACTAGATTTGGTCATGCCGCAAATCGACGGACTAGCAGTTTTGCAAACACTAAAGCAAAATTCCATCACACAAAATATTTGCGTCATCATGGTGACAGCTTCTATTCAAGAACAAGACTTTGAAGAATTACAAACCCTAGCCCAAGGCTTTTTACGCAAACCTGTCAGTCGTCAGGATCTTTTAAATGAGTTGGAACGGTTATTTCCCTCCCGGCTGTTAACAGAGTCCAAGACGAGTTCTTTATCAGACACAACCACACCCAAAATGTCGCCTCAAGCGTTAGCTAGGCTACCAGAACTGATAAAATTACTCCAGCAGGAAGAAGCATCTGTTTGGAAAACTTTGCATCAAACCCTGTTGATAGACCAATTAAGATCCTTTGCTTTGAGATTACAAAGCTGGTCAAAACAATATGAATGTCCCTATTTAGGAGAATACGCCACCATCCTCAAAAACCAAATTGATACCTTTGATTTGGCCTATCTAGCGGATACTGTGGCTGACTTCCCCCAAATTATTCAGAGATTAGAAAAATTTCTATCTTGAAAGCTGATTATAAGTAGGTTGCCATCAAAAATTGTCATTATGGCAAGGCAAGAGGTAAAATTAATTTTCTTTACATATTGTGGTTATCTCATGTCTATCTACTTATCCAAATAGTTGAGCATTCCATCTATAGGGGTAAAGCGTAATACTAAACCCCTACTTTTGACTACTGATTCCCACTAGATAGGGGTTGCTGAAAAAGTT
>NZ_PGEM01000163.1 GCF_002934005.1 Cuspidothrix issatschenkoi CHARLIE-1
TCAGGAGTCAGGAGACAGGAGGAAGAATTAGGAGGAAGAATGGAGATAAGAATATGTCTCGAATCTGAGAAAGTGATAGGTTTTTAATGGTTTCAATGCTTATTCCTTGCACCTAATTCACTTTTTTGAGCCTGAAACTCTTAATATATCTAGGTTTTTGGTTTATTCAGCAAGCCCTAATTAGGGGTTGCTGAAAAAGTTGTCTGTGAGGAGAAGGAACACTTAGACAAGCTCAGTGCATCCCAGGGAACAGGCAATACAATCGAGGGTGGGGAAACCCCGCCCCTACAGGTTTGACAATTTAATAATTCTGACAATCTGATTCTATGCAGCTACATCTTAATTTGGTATAAGGAATACTGAAGACTAGGGGATAATAGTAAGGAAGGAAAAAAGATAGATGTCGGAAAATCTTAAAAGCAAAGCTATCACACAAGGGGTACAGCGATCGCCTAACCGTGCCATGCTGCGGGCTGTAGGTTTCCAAGATGAAGACTTTAACAAAGCTATAGTCGGTATAGCCAACGGTTACAGCACCATCACCCCTTGTAACATGGGGATTAATAAACTGGCACAAAGGGCAGAAGCCGCAGTTAAAACTGCCGGTGCCATGCCCCAAATTTTCGGGACAATTACTGTCAGTGACGGGATTTCCATGGGAACAGAAGGGATGAAATACTCCCTCGTATCACGGGAAGTTATCGCTGATTCCATTGAAACAGCCTGTAGCGCCCAAAGTATGGACGGTGTATTGGCCATTGGTGGTTGTGATAAAAATATGCCTGGGGCAATGTTAGCAATGGCGCGGATGAATATCCCTGCTATCTTTGTTTACGGTGGAACAATCAAACCCGGACATTATGAGGGTAAAGACTTAACCGTCGTCAGTTCCTTTGAAGCCGTTGGCCAATACAGTGCCGGGAAAATTGACGAAAATGAACTGTTAGCTGTTGAACGCGGTGCTTGTCCCGGTGCAGGGTCATGTGGTGGGATGTTTACAGCCAATACCATGTCTTCAGCATTTGAAGCAATGGGCATGAGTTTACCCTATTCCTCAACCATGGCCGCAGAAGACCCAGAAAAAGCCGACAGTACGGAACAATCAGCCGTTGTCCTTGTCGAAGCCATTCGCAAGCAGATATTACCTCGGACAATCATCACCCGGAAATCTATTGAAAACGCCATATCTGTAATTATGGCTGTGGGTGGTTCAACCAATGCCGTATTGCATTTTCTAGCGATCGCTCGCGCTGCTGGTGTAGAATTAACCATAGACGACTTTGAAACCATCCGCGGCCGAGTTCCCGTTATCTGTGATTTAAAACCCAGTGGTAGATATGTCGCCACAGACCTACACAAAGCCGGCGGTATTCCCCAAGTTATGAAAATGCTTTTAGTCCATGACTTACTCCATGGAGACTGTATCACCATTTCTGGGCAGACCGTCGCCGAAGTATTAGCAGATATCCCTCCAGAACCACGCCCAGATCAAGATGTAATTCGTCCGTGGCATAACCCCATGTATGCCCAGGGACACCTAGCCATTCTCAAAGGCAACCTCGCCACGGAAGGGGCAGTAGCCAAAATTACTGGAGTTAAAAAGCCAGTCATTACAGGCCCTGCCAGAGTATTTGAATCAGAAGAATCCTGTTTAGATGCCATCCTAGCCGGAAAAATCAAAGCCGGTGATGTCATCGTTATTCGTTACGAAGGCCCCAAAGGCGGCCCCGGCATGAGAGAAATGTTAGCTCCTACCTCCGCCATTATTGGTGCTGGTTTAGGAGACTCCGTAGGCTTAATTACCGACGGACGTTTCTCTGGTGGTACTTACGGCATGGTAGTCGGTCACGTTGCCCCAGAAGCGGCTGTAGGCGGTAATATCGCCCTAGTAGAAGAAGGTGATAGTATTACCATAGATGCCCATAATCGTCTGTTACAACTGAATATATCAGATGCAGAATTAGCCACCCGTCGCGCCAATTGGCAACCACTTCCACCCCGGTATACTAAAGGCGTACTGGCCAAATATGCCAAACTGGTATCCTCCAGCAGTGTAGGTGCAGTCACAGATTTGGACTTATTTGTCAATTAGAATTATACTAAGTAGGTTGGCATTAAAAATTGTCGTTGGGGCAAGGGAACAGGGAACAGGGAACAGGGAACAGGGAACACCGAAATTTTACTTTTCTTCACATACCTTTAAGTTTTTCGGTTCACCTACTTAGATACCCGACTTCTTAAAGAAGTTGGGTAATTGAATAAAATTAATTTTGAAAATAGCATCTCTTCCTTCTTACCCTCCGTGTCTTCCGCGCCTCTGTGGTTCGTTATCTTGAATATTTTCTTGAATATTTTCAAGCCTATGCAGCTAAATCCAATCTTACCAGACAAAGTTACTCAACATTGGCAAATATTAAAAAATGGTGTTCATAATTTCACTCAATCCATACAACAAAAAGCCACAGAAACAACAGATAATACTAAAACTTATTTAGAAAATAATTGGCAAAATGTCGAGAAAATTGCTAACAATACATTAGAAGTAATCCAAAAAAATATTAATACCGCTATTCATGATTTATTATCACAATATCCCTGGTTTTTCCAAATATTAGAAGTATTCACATGGGGAATAAATCACCCCGTGAGAGGGTTGATAATTTTATTATTTACAATTGCTCTGCTTGGGAGTATTATCAAAGCAATTGTTAAAGTCATAGAAACTGCTAGTTGGTCAATATTAAAAATTCCTTTTATATTATTACAAAAATTATTAAAATCTCTCTGGATGATATTAAGCCAATTGGGAATTTTCGGAATTGGGAAAATTAAAACTCATCAGTTCAATGATAATAAACAGCAAAGGTTAGCGGAAATTTCCCAGCGTTTAGAAGTTATTCACAATGAACAAAAAGCACTATTAGAAGAAGCTGCTAAACTGATGAAATCAAAGAATACGATGATTATTCCCTTTGCGTCGGAAAAGTACGAATTAAATGAACCACAAAAACACGAAGAACACGAATAAGGAAAAGAAGAACAGAATTAATCTAATAGTAATAATTCCTATTTAGCTTCAATAAATTCTCTCGGCAATTAGTGCTTATGTACTAAATACAGGCATTTCCTTGGGGTGTGACAGTTGAGGGTGCGGAATGTGGGATATATTTCTCCCCCACTCCCCGACTCCCCCCCTACTTGAAACGTTAATATTTCCGTGGAAAAACCACAATCGTCTCCAAGTGCGAGAAAATCGAAAGAGTAATTTTAGTTGTCAATTTCAAATGGATACAAAAGCTTTTAAACGCAGCCTTCAACATTCAGCGAATTACAATCGTAAAGGCTTTGGCCATCAAGCGGAAGTTTCTACCCAGTTACAATCTGAGTATCAGAGTAACTTAATTCAGGAAATACGCGATCACAACTACATTCTCAAACGTGGTAATGTTACCATTCAATTGGCTCAAGCTTTTGGCTTTTGTTGGGGTGTGGAACGTGCTGTGTCCATGGCCTATGAAACCCGTCAGCATTTCCCCACGGAACGCATTTGGATTACTAATGAAATTATTCATAATCCATCTGTTAATAAAAGAATGCAGGAAATGCAAGTAGAATTTATTCCTGTAATTGACAAAGTAAAAGATTTTTCCGTTGTTGGTAAGGGTGATGTAGTGATTTTACCAGCCTTTGGTGCAAGTGTTCAAGAAATGCAAATCTTGAATGATAAAGGCTGTCAAATTGTGGATACTACTTGTCCTTGGGTATCTAAGGTTTGGAATACTGTAGAAAAGCATAAAAAAGGCGATTACACCTCAATTATTCATGGAAAATATAAACATGAAGAAACAGTTGCCACCAGTTCCTTTGCTGGTAAATATTTGATTGTTTTGAATTTAAAAGAAGCAGAATATGTAACTAATTATATTCTCAATGGTGGCGATCGCCAGGAATTTTTAGCCAAGTTTGCTAAAGCTTGTTCTGCGGGATTTGATCCTGATCAAGATTTAGAACGGGTAGGTATTGCTAACCAAACAACTATGCTCAAAGGTGAAACCGAACAAATCGGAAAAATGCTAGAGCGGACAATGATGCAGAAATATGGCCCCGCAGAATTAAATCAGCATTTTCAAAATTTTAATACAATCTGTGATGCTACCCAAGAACGTCAAGATGCTATGTTAGAATTAGTACAAGAAAATGTAGATTTAATGATAGTTATTGGTGGGTTTAATTCATCAAATACTACCCAATTACAGCAGATTGCTTTTGATCAGGGTATTCCTTCCTATCACATTGATTGTGTTGACAGAATTCACTCAATTAACACTATTGAACACCGCCAATTATCAGGTAATTTGGTAATTACAGAAAACTGGCTACCATCAGGAGAAATTAAAGTTGGTGTCACTTCTGGCGCTTCTACACCGGATAAAGTTGTGGAAGATATAATTGAGAGAATTTTTGCCCTCAAAGCCACAGCAGCTTTAGTGTAATTCTTGTTGATGTTGGTCGAATAGGAGTAGGGACGTTCCATGGAACGTCTCTAAAATTATGACTTAGGAGTGAACGTTATGCCAACCGCTCTCCAACGCGGAGAGGAGCATTTTAACCTCTCATTAGAATCTTACAATTAGGTTTTTAAGGCTCTCCAGTATTAAATGTTATTTTTTTTCCCTCTCCTCTTGGGAGAGGGTTAGGGAGAGGTTTACCAGAGGGGTTAAAAATTGTTGGTCGAACTCACGTTAGATCAAAAAAATTTGCTACAGATCCCCGTCCTTCAAGACAGAAAAATCATACATCCAAAATCCAAAATCGAGTGACTAAGCAGCTAAATTCACAGCTACAAAGTCCCAGTTCACCAAATTATCTAAGAAATTTTTGATGAATGCAGGACGAGCATTTTTGAAATCAATGTAGTAAGCGTGTTCCCAAACGTCAATGGTAAGAAGTGCTTTTTTACCATGAGCGAGGGGGTTTTCTGCGTTGGGGGTTTTCATTACCTTGAGTGTACCACCATCATCAACTAACCAAGCCCAACCACTACCGAATTGAGTTGCAGCAGCGTTAGAAAATTCTTCTTTGAATTTGTCGAAGCTACCAAAATCTTTCTCAATTCTAGCTGCTAAATCGCCTGTAGGTGCGCCGCCACCTGCGGGTTTTAAGCAATTCCAGAAGAAGGTATGATTCCAAACTTGAGCAGCATTGTTGAAGATTCCAGCTTTAGTAGAGTCTTTAAAAGCAATTTGAATTACTTCTTCTAAAGACTTGGTAGCTAAATCTGTACCTTCAGTTAACTTATTGAGGTTATCTACATAAGCTTTATGATGCTTACCATAGTGATACTCAAAGGTTTCAGCTTTCATGCCATAAGACTCTAGAGCATCAGAAGCAAAAGGTAAGGGGGGTTGTGTAAATGCCATTGTATGAAATCCTCTTTTTACTGTTTTCTAGTTGAAAGCTATGAAAAGCTTCAGAAATTACAGGCTTTGTATGGTGTGGTTTTATATCTTTAGGATCGGGATATAAAACTTAACATTGCTATTCTACTACCAAAGTGAAAATTCCCAGCGCTGTCAAAGTAGTTATTCTAGAAGATAAAACCTGAAATCTGCTACTTTAGCCTAAATTTTCTCTCTATAACGTTGCATAATGCGTTGCATCATATCCTGTGCTAACCTCCGGATCCATTGCTATAGATGATCTGAATGTTGTAAATTGTTGTCAGGGAGCGATCGCTATACTGATATTAGTCTGAGTATTCAGCTATAGCCATCGTTCATACCCATATCCCCGACTTCTTTTCGGTTCTTTTTGCGTAAGTCCTGTTGATTACAGAAGTCGGGGATTTTATCCCCTCATGTTAATACTTACAGATTAGTTACAAATTTTAGCAACTTGTCCTGCTCGAAAATTACCATCAACAAATTATGAACCAGCGACTAACTCAAGAACAATTAAACGAAATTATTGCGGAAGTTCAAGGTTTACAATTGCGTCAAGAAGTGGAATTTGATCAACAGCAAATTCAGGAAATTTTACAAGAGTTAAATTTACCACCAGAATTATTAGATGAAGCTGTAATTCAACTACGTCGTCGTCAAGCTTTGGAAGTGGAACAACGTCGCAATAAAATGATTATAGCTGGAG
>NZ_PGEM01000164.1 GCF_002934005.1 Cuspidothrix issatschenkoi CHARLIE-1
CCTATATATTGAGGGGATACGTTTTTTGTTTCCTTGTCTACGTCGGTCTTTATTTAAATTATATCGCCATTAAACTTTTAGGCAAACTTACAAGTCAGCACTTGCACTATCGTCACCTCAATCACTTAAGTAAGGTCAGTGAATAAACGAGAAGCTATTGGGTTTCATACTTTAACTTAACCTACAAGATCGGCGAACTGCTTGCAGCAGTGCTTCGCTATCGCACTAAGTTATAAATAGATTATACTAAACAATTATGTATAGATAAGACTATTAATACAGGTAAAGATGACTACACTTCTGAGTCGTTATAAAATCATTAAAAAAATAGGTCAAGGTGGGTTTGGACATACTTATTTAGCTGAAGATACCGCCTTACCAGGAAATCATAAATGTGTAGTTAAGCACTTAAAGCGCAATCCTGATCCTGGTGTATTGGCAATTTCTCAAAGATTATTTGAAAATGAAGCCAAGATATTACAAGATTTAGGTAAATATGATCAAATTCCTGCCCTTTATGCTTATTTTACAGAAAACGGGGAATTTTATCTTGTGCAATAATTTGTAGATGGATATGATTTGAATACAGAGATTATTCCTGGTAAAAAATTAAGTGAAAAACAGACAATTAAACTACTGCAAGAAATTCTGGAAATTTTAGCAATTGTTCATCAACAAAATATTATTCATCGAGATATTAAACCATTAAATATAATGCGTCGCCGTGCTGATGGTAAAATAGTTTTAATTGATTTTGGAGCAGTTAAAGAAATTGCGGCTTTTACAGTTAATTCAACAGGGAAAACAAGTTTAACTGTAGGTATTGGTACACCTGGATATATGCCTTCTGAACAGGCAAATGGTAAACCAAAATTTGCTAGTGATGTTTATGCTGTAGGAATAATTGGGATTCAAGCGGTAACGGGTTTATTACCAGCACAACTTCAGGAAGATTCGATTACTGGGGAAATAATTTGGCGAAATCATGCTCAAGTTAGTGATAGATTTACTGAAGTTATAAATAATATGGTACGTGACCATTTTAGTCAACGTTATAAAAATGCCAGCGAAGCATTACAAGCATTAAATACAATTGATAATAAGAAAGATTTTTCTACTAAAATATTTGCTGGTTTTGGTGTAGCAATAGCTGTTAGTTTTGCCAGTGGTTATGCTATGAATAATTTATTCTCTAATCAAGGTGATCCAAAAGTAGCTGCAACTTCTCAACCTGTTCAACCTGTTGTTAAACCTAAAAATCCTCCAAAAGTAACTTCAACTCCTCAACCTGTTGTTAAAATTACAACTAATAAAGCTGCCTTTCGTAATTTAGATAAACTTTTAGCAACTGGAAAATGGAAAGAAGCTGATATAGAAACCTATAAGGTAATACTGAAAATAGCGCGTAGAGAAAAAGAAGGTAATTTAGATTTTAACTCTATCAAAAATTTTTCCTGTTCTTCCCTAAAAGATATAGATAAACGTTGGGTAAAAGCATCAAATGGACGTTTTGGTTTTAGTGTCCAAAAACAAATTTGGAATGATATTGCAGGTACAGTGGGCTATAATTATGATAACTTTAACAAGTTTGCTGATCGCGTTAGATGGCGGAGAGAAAATAACTGGTTGCGTTACTCAGACCTTACCTTCAATATTAATGCACCAAGAGGACATTTACCAAATACACCTCCAGAATATACTAGCGTTAGTTTTCGCAGGATGATACCTCTTATTTCACCTTGTAAGCTGTAAATTTTAATCGCTTATTACTCTATTTACCTGGTTAAATAAATAGCTATATAATTTTACCAAATCATCCCCAAATTCAAAACAAAACCCTTTAAAACATCTTCCCCCGAAACCGTAGCAGGAGAATCCAAAACCTCAACCTCCTTTCCTTGTCTATAAATCTCCACTTGACGAGATTTCCGATTAATTAATATACCCAAACGTACACCATTATCCATATATTCCCTCATCTTTTCCTGTGCAGTCTTCAAACTATCACTAGGAGAAAGTAACTCAATTACAAAATCAGGACAAATAGGAGGAAACTTTTGTTTTTCTTCATCAGTTAAAGTATCCCATCTTTCCAACTTGATCCAAGAAGCATCAGGAGAACGATCTGCACCATTTGGTAATTTAAAACAAGTAGAAGAATCAAAAGCAATGCCAGTACCATCAGCATCAGTCCAGTTCATTAATTGTTGAGTGATTCTACCATTACGATTTCCCGTTTCTCCCCCCGTTGGTGGCATAATTATTAACTCTCCATTGGCATTTCTTTCAAATCTCAATTCGCGGTTATTTTGACATAGCTCAAAAAACTGCTCATCAGTCATTTCTATTAATGATTTCAAATTGACAGTTAAAGCATTCATTGTCATATCCTCATTGAGTGTCCAGGGAGAAAATTTAACTATCTCATATCCTATTCTATATTATTAGTTACCAATTAATAGCAACTACCCCATAAGCGATGCCTAGGTCGTGCTTTGCTATCGCACTCCAACATTCCCCAAACAGCGATCGCCTACTCTTTACTATCGCCTATTTTTGATCCTTGATTCAGGGGTGAACATAGATGAACGGAGATAAACGCGGATTTTTTATCTGAATCAGGATGTCCAGGATTTGAGGATGTACAGAATGTAATTGCTCATTTGTTTGTTGGTGGTTAATGTTGTAATTGTCTGATAGCCTAGCGTGGCGTTAGTGATATCAGAATAAACAAAATCATCCCCAAATTTTCACCAACAATTATTAAATAACATCCTGTAAATCCTTTAATCCTGGTTATCCTGATTCAGACAAAAAAATCATAACTGACCACAAACCAATTCTTGATTATTGATTTATCTGTAATTTTCCTACTTGAAGAAATAACGAACCACTCTAGACACAGAGGAAGAAGATTATCTTTGGGTTATAAGATCCCCCACTTCTTATTTGATCATATAAATCAATTATTAGTTATGTTCAGAAATCGGGGATCTAGTTAGATCACTTCGCTGGGTTTATTTTATCATTGATCATTCTTCTGACCTAAAAGCGTGAGAACCAGATAATTGAGCTTCTCCGTAAATATACTGCCCTAAAGCATTAGCTTGGCGAGAAGGTGCGGCTAAATAGGCATTTACCTGATTTTCTTTCAACAACCTTTGCAAATCTTCCCATAAAAACTCACCACCACCACCTGTAATAATTACATACGTTACCCTTTCTGGCAACCAAGCAAGGATACGGGAAGAAGTTTCTCTAGAAAACTGCTCTGTTAAATTGGGGATAAAATCATCTAAGTTTGTAGCTTTACTCGCACCTTTGGGACGGTAAAATCTTTCACCCTTCGGTTTATTAACAGCAGCAATTAATCTTAATGATTGACTATCCGCGCCGTCTATTTCCTTAGCTACCATTTCATAAAACTGGCTCATGCCACAGTCTTCACTCTTAGAAGCACCTCTAACAAAGCGGAAATTATCCACCATGACCATATCAATAGTTTGATGTCCAATATCCACAATTCCCAGACATATTTTTGTCAAATCAGGCATTGTGGTGGGTTTATTTGGTTGAGCTTCTGACCACAGTAAACTACCATAACCATTTGGCATTATCCATACTTTAGTGATATTTAAAAATACAGATTCACCCCGAAAATTAAATAGATGAGGTCCGGTAATCATGCTAATCAATTGTGCTTTCTCTATATCAAATTGGTATAAGAAAGGTAAACTTATCACTACTGATATTTCATCTTTGAGTTTAAAATAACCAGCCGCAGCCAACACTTTTATTAACGCATCCTCTAGTTTTGATTGACCAACTCCTAAATTCGCGCCACATTCTGCTGCCATTTGTCCTAAAATATAGCCACGACCTTGATGTACTAACCATACATCCATTAAAGGGTCAATAGGATTAAGAGATATTCTATACTCGTCTATATCATGATAAAAAGTGTTTGAAAATGAGATTTGCTTGATGTTAGCAGGAATAAATGCTACATTATCTAGCTCACAACTAACACAGGCTTTTGTACTGGTTCTACCTAAATCAACACTAAGAATATTTTCCAGTAATAGTTCTCTATTGTTGTCCGTTACACTCTCTAAAAGCGGTTCATCTAAAAGTGTTTCATAATAATCATCAGGAATAATAATTAAATTCTCTTTTATTTCTTCAAGAAATTCATTAGCTTTCTTTACTAATGATTTCAAATCATCCATAGATTCTGTCGTAGCTTCCCTCGTAATCTCGCACATTAATGAAATAATACTTTGGTGTAATTCCACCGCCAATTTTATAGATTCTTTTTCAAATGCAACTAATAAATCAACTAAGTCACTATCATAAGTGAAAGCATCAATATATTGTGTATTTTCAGTAGCTAACTGATGGTATTCTTGCTCTAACTTGGCATATTTATCAATTAATTGATCAATGGTTTTGGTTTTTTCTGCAATTAATTCTTTTTGCGTTGTATTTTCCGCAGTCAGTTGATCATATTTTTTCTGTAAATTTCCATATTTATCATTTAACTCACTGATAAATTGTGTATTTTTGGTAATTAATTGTTGAGAATTAGCTAAATTCTCAAGATGTTGTTTATTCTCATCAGCTATTTGATGATATTCTTGGTCTAGATTCTCATATCTACTCGTTAATTCATCAATAATTTGTGTGTTTTGTGCAATTACTTCTCTAGCCTGATTTAATTCATCAATCTTTTTTGTATTTTTATCAGTAAGTTGATGATATCCCTTTTCTAAATTGGTATATTTATCACTTAATTCATTAGCAACTTTTTTGTAATGTTTAGCTGCTTGTCTATTCTTACCTCCCGCAGCATAAGCAGCAAAAGCACCAATAGCAAGACCCATAACACCAAATAAAAAAGGAATCATCGCTATCATAAAATTTTTTACCTATTATTTGCTAGTTTTCTAGGAGAGACTAATCATATACAATGTAATTAACCCCAATAAATCAAAAATAATTTACCTGGTTAAATAAATACCTGTATAATCTTACCAAATCATCTCCAAATTCAAAACAAAACCCTTTAAAACATCTTCCCCCGAAACCGTAGCAGGAGAATCCAAAACCTCAACCTCCTTTCCTTGTCTATAAGTCTCCACTTGACGAGATTTGCGATTAATTAATATACCCAAACCTGCACCTTCATTGACCATAGCATATTGTCCCTGTACTGTCACGTAGGCATTAGTATCTATTTTCTTGAGGTTACTCATTTGGCACTCACCAAGCTAAAGGGACGACTATTTTTAATATCCTCTTAATTATACAGAGGTATTTACTTATTTTGCTACCACTAGCATATTTTCTATATCATTTTGTGTCAGATATAGGACAAAACCCCGACAGAATCAGAGTTTTCTGCTAAAAAACTCTTATTGCCGAAAATAATTGAAGTTACAAACTGCCATACTATCCCTGACAAGCTTCATAAAAGCACGCTTTGAAGTAGCTTGTTTTACCAAATCATCCGCAAATTCAAAACAAAACCCTTTAAAACATCTTCCCCCGAAACCGTAACAGGAGAATCCAAAACCTCAACCTCCTTTCCTTGTCTATAAATCTCCACTTGACGAGATTTGCGATTAATTAATATCCCCAAACGTACACCATTATCTATATATTCCCTCATCTTTTCCTGTATAGTCTTCAAACTATCACTAGGAGAAAGTAACTCAATCACAAAATCAGGACAAATGGGAGGAAACTTTTGTTTTTCCTCGTCAGTTAAAGCATCCCATCTTTCTAACTTGATCCAAGAAGCATCAGGAGAACGATCTGCACCATTTGGTAACTTAAAACAAGTCGAAGAATCAAAAACTATACCCTCCTGATTTTGTTCATTCCAAATCCAAAGTTGAGCAGTAATACCCGCATTACGATTTCCCGTTTCTCCCCCCGTTGGTGGCATAATTATTAACTCTCCGTTGGGATTTCTTTCAAATCTCAATTCGCGGTTATTTTGACATAGCTGAAAAAACTGCTCATCGGTCATTTCTATTAATGATTTCAAATTGACAGTTAAAGCACTCATTGTCATATCCTCATTGAATGTTCATGGAGAAAATTTAACTACGCTCAACAGGCAATAAAATAATAGGGATATGTACTAGAAAATTCTGAAAATCATTGTCAGTGGAGAGAATGCTGTAGCTGCGACGATGAGCAACTGCACAAATCAAAAAATCAGTATTTGAACCCTGAATGCCTTTACTCCGGCAGGTATTAAAAAACTCAGAGGCAAGTTCGTAGTCTTCAGACATGAGTTCTAAATCAGGGAAAGCTCGGAGGTGATCTCGCAGACGGGTAAACTGTTCAAAATTGCGGATTCCAGAGAGAATTTCCTGACGAATTGCGCCTAGTATGGCCACTTGGTCATCAGTGATTAAATTCTGCAATATTGTGACTGCTGGGGAAGAATCAGGTGGTGTTTTCCGACGTAGAGCCAGTGACCAAACGGAAGTATCAACAATAATACTCATGCTTAATGACGTTGCTGCTTATAATTATAGGTTTCGTCATACTCGATAGTTCCAAAGAGGTCTAATACTTTGAGCCGCTTACGACGTTGAATATATTCGCGCAGCGCTGTTTCTACTAAAGAATCAATGTTCACCTGATTGTCAAGTGCCAACGCCTCTTTTAGTAAGGCTTCGTTGATGTTGAGAGATGTGGTCACAATCAATTCTGATCCTCAAAATGACTGAATAAATGGTAGCGCACTCTAGGTGATGAATTTCATTCATCCTGCGGAGTGCTTCGCTATCGCACACAACCACCCCAATTTTAAGCGAACTGCTTGCAGCAGCGCTTACGCTATCGCTCTTAACAAACCTTTCTAGACCCAGAGTAAGAGAAAAGTGATTGCTTATGGAAAATAAATTCATAAGGGCGATGAATCTATTTAAGTATAGATGTTATGATAAGAAGAAAGAAGGAACTCAATATAAACTATGATTACTGGAATTAAACAAAAGGCAACTGTTGGTAAAAATGGCAAGATTGAATTACCTACAACTGAGTTCTCAGAGGGAACAATTGTAGAGGTGATTGTGTTAGTTGATCAAGAAAATGTTGAAGATGAAACAACTTATCTTTTAAAGTCGGAACCTAATAAAAAGCATTTACTAAAAGCCATAGAAAATGTAGCAAAAGGAAATTTAATTTATGTTGATTTAGATGAATATGAAAAAAGTAGCATTTGAACCAAAAGCTTTTGAAGAATTGGGACAATGGGGAACAGAGGATAAAAAAGTCTTTAAAAAAATATTATCACTCATTAAAGATATCCAAAGAGAACCATTTTCAGGTATAGGAAAACCAGAACCATTAAAATATGAATTACAAGGTTACTGGTCTAGGAGAATTACCGATGAACATAGGTTGGTTTATAAACTTGAAAAAGATTTATTAATTATCATTTCCTGTAAATATCATTATGATTGATATAAATGCGATCCCTGCGGAGTGCTTCGCTATCGCTCATAACTGCCCCAATTTTAGGCGAACTGCTTGCAGCAGCACTTACGCTATCGCTCTCCCAACTTATTCCTAAATAGCGATCGCTCACAACCCCCTAATTTTAAACGATCGCACTCCCAACTTATTCCTAAATAGCGATCGCTCATAACCCTAATTTTAAAGGATCGCATCCCAACATCCCCAAACAGCGAACTGCTTGCAGCAGCGCTTCGCTATCGCACACAACCCCCAATTTTAAACGATCGCTCTCCCAACATCCCCAAACAGCGATTCCTACGAAGTGCTTCGCTATCGCAGTTAAAATTGTTCTGGTGCATTGGGATTATTAGCCATTTGCTCCGTCATATTTTTGATCAAAAATCATAAAAATTCTAGGTTTCATCATAGCGGTTCATGATTTCTTGAATTTCGTTCATAGACGAGATTTTACATTTATGATAATAACCCTATTGGCGTATTATAACTGACGGGGGGACAAAGTACCTTGAACCCAATCTAATTTTATTTTAAAGGTTTCCTCTTATCATAATAATTTTCCCATGTATTTTTTTACATATTCTCCATAATGATAATATCTCCATCTGAGATAATCATCACCAGGGCATACCCCAAAATTTTCATAAGATGGTAATATTATCCCGTTAAATTTTTGATATTCTGAGCTATAAATTAAAGAAGATATCATTTCTATTTGTTGAGAATCAGACCTTATTTCTATCCGTTTAGTATCTGGATGAATAACAATTATATTGAGGTCAAAAAGAATATGTAAATCTGCCCTTAATAGAATACCATTTTCTGGGCTATTGTTCTTTTTATCAAGACTATAAGGCTTGATATGGGCTGCTTCTAATACATAATTAGTATTGGAATCTGTAATGGCGCAACGACATCTATAACATTTAAGTAATGCGGCTCTAAATTTTTGCTGTCCTTGTTGTTTCTGAATATAATTTTGAATTTTAACACAAACTTCTTGAATTTGTGTATCTGTTCCATTTTCATAAGTTAATTTTTCTGAAGTTCTGACATTATTGTTATAATTATATCGTTTTCGAGTTTTATTCAAGCCATATTCATTGGGGTCAAAGCCAACAGGAAAATTAGTTTTATCGTCATATTTAGCCTTACTCCATCTAACATCACAATTTTTCCATCCTTTACATTCTTCTAAATTAGCTCCATGAAGTTCCGCATATTCAAAATTTGCTTCATGAAGGTCTGCACGTTTCAAATTAGCATTTGTAAGGTCTGCTCCTTGAAATTGTACTCCCCGAATAACTGCTGACTGTAAATTAGCATTTCTCAAGTCTGCATTTTGAAAGTTTGTAGCGAAAATATCAGCAAATTGTAAATTAGCATTTCTTATATCTGCTCCTTGAAAGTCTGCTCTATGAATATCTAATCCTTGAAAGTTAGCATCTTGACAGTTAGCTTCTATAAATACCAGTATTCCATCTTCATAATATATGTGATCATTTAATTGATATGCTTTACATTCATCAAAAAGTGAACGCTGTGAATTATTTTTTTTATAATTTTTACACTCTTCCAAAAACTCTATAAATTTTACACCTTGGAGATTTGCGCCTTGAAAATTGGGATATTTTGAGTATAAGGAAATCATTGCTAAACCATCTCCTACCTAATTACATCGTTATAAATTCAATATTTATTATAACCAATAATTAACGCTGTATCTTTTAATCACAGTTTCTTAATCGTCAGTTAAAAAATAACCTCAATAATACCATGACCTGTTGAAATCACTAAATAATTCCGTTAGTTTATAACTAAGTAATTATTTGGTTATGTAAACAAAATTTAAAAACAGGTGAGAGAACCTGTATTCTTTGTTAAGATTCATGAATAAATATGTTGTTTTCTATATCATTTTGTGTCAGATATAGGACAAAACCCCCACAGAATCCGAGTTTTCTGCTAAAAAACTCTTATTGCCGAAAATAATTGGAGTTACAAACGGTTATGCCGTGAGGAACTTCATGAGAACACGCTTGAAAGGAGCTTATTTGAATGTTTACCCAAGTCAAGTCCACGATTCGACATATTGCACCTGACGATTTACGGGGGCGTAAGTTAATCAAGGTTGTCTATGTCGTGCTAGAATCCCAATACCAAAGTGCATTATCACAAGCGGTACGGGAAATTAACGCTAATCATCCCAGCGTAGCCATAGAAATCAGTGGATACTTGATTGAAGAACTACGCAACTCTGAAAACTATGAGGAGTTGAAACGTGATATAGCCAGTGCTAATATATTCATTGCTTCTCTGATTTTTATTGAAGACTTAGCACAGAAAGTAGTTGCCGCAGTTGAACCCCATCGTGATAATCTCGATGTGTCGGTTGTCTTCCCCTCCATGCCTGAAGTTATGCGCCTCAATAAAATGGGTAGCTTCTCTTTGGCGCAGTTAGGACAATCCAAAAGCGTCATCGCTAACTTCATGAAAAAGCGCAAAGAAAAATCTGGCGCTGGTTTCCAAGATGGAATGTTGAAGTTATTACGGACTCTTCCCCAAGTGCTGAAATTCCTACCGATGGAAAAAGCACAAGACGCGAGAAACTTCATGCTCAGTTTTCAGTATTGGCTAGGTGGTTCAGCGGAAAACCTGGAAAACTTTTTACTGATGCTGGCTGATAAATACGTATTAAAAGGTGCAGAAAAAGAAAGCTTTGCTGCTGCTGAATACCAAGCACCAGTTGTTTATCCCGACATGGGGATCTGGCATCCTTTAGCGCCGACTATGTTTGAGGATGTGCGAGAATATCTCAACTGGTATTCTGTCCGCAGGGATATTTCTAGAAATCTCAAAGACCCCCTTGCACCATGTGTAGGATTGGTTTTACAAAGAACTCACCTAGTTACCGGCGATGATGCCCATTATGTGGCAATTGTCCAGGAATTAGAATCATTAGGGGCAAAAGTTTTGCCTGTTTTTGCTGGTGGTTTGGATTTCTCTAAACCAATAGAATCTTACTTCTATGAACCTACAACTAAATTACAATTGGTAGATGCGGTAGTCTCTTTAACTGGTTTCGCTTTGGTGGGTGGACCAGCGAGACAAGATCATCCGAAAGCTATTGAAGCCTTAAAACGGTTAAATCGTCCCTACATGGTGGCTTTGCCTTTGGTCTTCCAAACCACCGAAGAGTGGCTAGATAGCGATTTGGGGTTACATCCCATTCAAGTGGCTCTACAGATTGCTATACCTGAATTAGACGGGGCAATTGAGCCAATTATCTTATCAGGTAAAGATGGGGCAACTGGAAAAGCGATCGCCCTCCAAGACCGTGTAGAAATTGTTGCCCAACGCGCCTTAAAATGGGCAACTCTGCGCCGCAAACCTAAATTAATCAAAAAAGTTGCTATCACTGTTTTTAGCTTCCCTCCCGATAAAGGTAATGTGGGTACAGCCGCATATTTAGATGTATTCGGTTCTATCCATGAAGTCATGAAAGGACTGAAAAACAACGGTTACGATGTACGAGACATTCCCGAAACTCCCCAAGAGTTGCTAGAACAAGTCATCCACGACGCACAGGCACAATACAACAGTCCTGAACTCAATGTTGCTTACAAAATGTCTGTGCCAGAATATGAAGCACTGACACCCTACTCCCAACGTTTAGAAGAAAACTGGGGACCACCTCCCGGAAACCTCAACAGCGACGGACAAAATCTCTTGATTTACGGGAAACAATTTGGTAATGTCTTCATTGGTGTGCAGCCAACATTTGGTTATGAAGGCGACCCCATGCGGTTGTTATTCTCCCGTTCCGCAAGTCCCCATCATGGTTTTGCAGCTTACTACACCTATCTAGAACGGATTTGGGGCGCTGATGCTGTGTTACACTTTGGTACACATGGCTCATTGGAATTCATGCCTGGTAAGCAGATGGGAATGTCTGGTGATTGTTACCCAGATCAACTAATTGGCTCAATTCCTAACCTGTATTATTACGCAGCCAATAACCCCAGTGAAGCCACAATTGCCAAACGTCGCAGTTATGCAGAAACAATTTCTTACCTGACACCACCTGCGGAAAATGCTGGTTTATACAAGGGTTTGAAGGAACTTAGCGAGTTAATTGCTTCTTACCAAACTTTGAAAGACACAGGCCGGGGCGTTTCCATTGTCAATTCCATCATGGATAAATGCCGCATTGTCAACTTAGACAAGGATATTCACATTCCTGAAACCGATTCTAAGGATATGTCCTCGGAAGAACGGGATAATATCGTTGGTAACGTTTATCGGCGGTTAATGGAGATTGAATCGCGGTTGTTACCTTGTGGACTGCACGTAATTGGTAAACCTCCCACTGCCGAAGAAGCGATCGCCACTCTGGTCAATATAGCCAGTTTAGATCGACAAGAGGAAGAAATTCAAGGTTTACCGGGAATTATTGCCAAAAGTCTGGGACGCAACATTGAGGATATCTACAAAAACAATGATGCCGGAATTTTGGCAGATGTGCAACTATTACAAGATATCACCCTCGCTACCCGTGCGGCTGTTACAGCTTTAGTTCAAGAACAAATTGACGCAGAAGGTAGAGTGATAGCGGTTTCTAAGTTGAACTTCTTCAACATGGGTAGAAAAGAACCTTGGGTAGAATCATTGCATCAATCAGGTTACACCAAAGTTGACACCTCTGCGTTAAAACCCCTGTTTGAATATTTGGAATTTTGCTTAAAACAAGTTTGTGCAGATAACGAACTGGGTGGACTTCTCCAAGGTTTAGCCGGTGAATATATTTTACCCGGACCCGGTGGTGATCCTATCCGTAATCCTGACGTATTACCCACAGGTAAAAATATTCACGCATTAGATCCCCAATCTATCCCCACTTCTGCCGCAGTCCAATCTGCGAAAATCGTCGTTGATAGGTTGTTAGAACGGAACAAGTCTGAAAATGATGGAAATTGGCCAGAAACTATTGCCTGTGTCCTCTGGGGTACAGATAACATCAAAACCTACGGTGAATCCCTAGCCCAAATTATGTGGATGGTGGGAGTGCGTCCAGTTCCCGATGCTTTGGGACGGGTGAACAAGTTGGAATTGATACCCTTAGAAGAATTGGGTCGTCCCAGAATTGATGTTGTCATTAACTGTTCTGGTGTATTCCGCGACTTGTTCATTAACCAAATGAACCTGCTAGACCAAGGTGTGAAAATGGCCGCTGAAGCTGATGAACCTTTGGAAATGAACTTTGTCCGCAAGCACGCTTTGAAACAAGCGGAAGACATGGGTATCAATCTGCGTCAAGCTGCAACTCGCGTTTTCTCTAATGCCTCTGGTTCTTATTCTTCTAATATTAACCTGGCGGTGGAAAATAGCACTTGGGATAGTGAAGCTGAGTTACAGGAAATGTATTTGAAACGCAAATCTTTCTCTTTCAATTCTGATAATCCTGGGGTTATGGATGAGTCAAGGGAGATTTTTGAAACTACTTTGAAAACTGCTGATGCAACTTTCCAAAATCTCGATTCTTCGGAAATCAGTTTAACGGATGTTTCCCACTATTTTGACTCTGATCCGACTAAGTTAGTTGCAAGTCTGCGTGCAGATGGCAAGAAACCATCTTCTTACATTGCAGATACAACTACAGCGAATGCACAGGTGAGAACTTTATCGGAAACTGTGCGTTTGGATGCGCGGACGAAGTTGTTAAACCCCAAATGGTATGAGGGGATGTTGTCTCACGGTTATGAAGGTGTGCGGGAACTTTCCAAGCGGTTGGTTAATACTACTGGTTGGAGTGCGACTGCTGGCGCTGTGGATAACTGGATTTATGAGGACACGAACGAAACCTTCATCAAAGATGAGGAAATGCAAAAGCGTTTGATGAATCTCAATCCTCATTCTTTCCGCAAGATTGTTTCTACTTTGTTGGAAATGAATGGACGCGGTTATTGGGAGACTAGCGAGGAGAATTTAGACCGGTTGAGAGAGTTGTATCAGGAGGTGGAAAATCGGATTGAAGGTATAGAATAGGATTACATGGGCAGGTTTTATACCTGCCTCCTTAATCATGAAATAAAATTAAGAGAGAATTGATTTATAACTTACGCACAATTAATGAAGAAATGAACCACGAAGGCACGAAGTACACGAAGGAATAAGAGTTTTAGAGAGTTATTGCGTAAATCCTATGATTCAAACATTTAAAAATAAATCCTTAGAAAATCTGTTTAAAGAAAATTTTAATAAAGGAGTTCCCGCAAATTTAGAAAAGAAAATTAGAATTAGATTAGAAGTTATAGACTCAGCTTTAATAGTAGATGATATTAGATTACCTGGTTATGATTTACATGAATTAAAAGGAGATAGGAAAGGAACTTGGTCAATTAAGGTATCGGGAAACTGGCGGATAACTTTTAAATTTGAAGATGGTGATGCTTATGATGTTAATCTTGAAGATTATCATTAATTCCTGTGTTAATATGATATTAATTGGGTAGAAATTGCTAAATAGCAGTAGCCAAATTTATTAAGGAGTATTGATTATGAATAATTTGCAAGACATTACTCAAGATAGATTAGTAAGACCAATACATCCAGGTGAAGTAATTGCAGATATTTTAGATGATTTAGATATTAATCCTAGCAATTTTGCAGAAATTTTAGGAGTATCTAATCAAACAATTCAGGAAATTATTAATGGTGAAAAATCCATTACAGTAGATATTGCAATTCGTCTGGGTAAAGCTTTAGGTAATGGACCGAGATTGTGGTTAAATCTTCAGCAAAAAGTTGATGTTTGGGATGCTTTGCAAAGTCATAAGGAAGAATATGAGCAAGTTATGACTTTGGTTTAAAAAATAGTAAATTTTTAAGATGTAGATAGTGTCTAAAAATATGAAATTAAAACATTACTTAGCATTGACATTTAGTGTAAGTTTATCCGTGCTACATTGTGAAATATTACCAGCTTATGCACTGCCAGGACAAAGTATAAAAACAGTAATTCAATGGTCTCGAAATCATGCAAAAATTCCACCTTTAACTTCTGTTAAAAAGCTAGAAGAAGGTTATCCAGACTATAGTAGTAAAACTTCTTTTAAAAAATATTCTGTTAGTTTTGATGTTTGGATAAATTCAAAAGGTATTGTGACAGAAGAAATGATAGATGCTAGAAACTATGAAAATAATCGTGTAAATTTAGAGTTTACAAAAAATGTATCGGCTCAATAAGTAGGGGTAAAAGAGGAAAATAAGTGCAACGAGGTACACACAGTGTGATAAAATAGGAGACATG
>NZ_PGEM01000165.1 GCF_002934005.1 Cuspidothrix issatschenkoi CHARLIE-1
CCACGATTGGGATAAAAGAACTGTAAAGGAAAGGGGTATTTTTGAGAACCAGGAGTAGCATCTCGATATCCCAACATTTCTAAAGATATCATCAAGCGGAGAGGTTGCTTTTGTTGGTGTAAGTGGGCTGCATAATCAGCGCTACCCAGTAGTCCATATTCTTCCATATCAAAAGCCACCAACCGCAAAGGATATCTCGCGGGGGTTTCGGCAAAACTTCTGGCAAATTCTAATAAAACCGCCACACCTGTTTGCTGGTTTGCGGTTGCACCAGGTAAATTTAAAATCAAGTTTTTACAGCTTTTACCTCTAACTTCAAAGGTGTGGATTTCCACACTTCCCCATTGTCCCAATTGCTGGCGAATGTATTCTTGAACAAAGAAATGTGCCGCACTGTCCATATAGGGATTGCGTTCCCTCGCTACTTCCCGAAGATGGTTTTGTAAACGCTGTTTTAAATTCAACTTATTGATGAGAGATTAGTGATTAGTAAATTTCTTGTCTATTCCCTGTTAAGAGTTCCCTGTTCCCTGTTCCCTTTCTTAAAATGTTATCCTAGTTTAGCAAGTAAGTAGCAGGTACAGGTTAAGCTAAAATTTCTTTAATTCCTGATTTAATGATGACTATTATACTATTGGACGGTTGACCTCATTTAGCACCAAGCTAAAAGCAATCTCATCCTATCATAATAAATTTATAAAACACGCAACAGGAGACAAGTAACGCATGGGCAAGGTAGTTGGCATCGACTTGGGTACAACCAACTCAGTAGTCGCCGTGATGGAGGGTGGCAAGCCGGTGGTGATTGCCAATGCAGAAGGAATGCGAACAACCCCCTCCGTCGTTGGCTTTAGTAAGGAAGGTGAAAGGGTGGTTGGGCAAATGGCCAGACGGCAAACTGTTCTCAATCCCCAAAATACCTTTTTTGCGGTAAAACGCTTTATTGGTCGCAAATATGGTGAATTAAACCCTGATTCTAAGCGCGTACCTTACACCATTCGTAAAGATGAAATTGGCAATATTAAAGTTGCTTGTCCCCGGTTAAATAAGGAATTTGCCCCGGAGGAAATTTCGGCAATGGTGCTGAAGAAATTAGCTGATGATGCTAGTCGTTATTTAGGTGAACCTGTTACCGGGGCTGTGATTACTGTTCCCGCTTATTTTAATGATTCCCAACGTCAAGCTACCCGTGACGCGGGCAGAATTGCCGGTTTAGATGTGTTACGGATTCTTAATGAACCAACGGCGGCATCTTTGGCTTACGGACTAGATCGTGGTGATTTAGAAACTATCCTAGTTTTTGACTTGGGTGGGGGAACTTTTGATGTGTCTATTCTGGAAGTAGGTGACGGCGTATTTGAGGTGAAATCCAGCAGTGGAGATACTCAACTGGGTGGTAATGATTTTGACAGAAAAGTAGTTGATTGGTTAGCAGAACAATTTTTAGAAGCAGAGGGTGTGGATTTAAGACGCGATCGCCAAGCTTTGCAACGGTTAATGGAAGCCGCGGAAAAGGCGAAAATTGAACTTTCTGCCGTTAGCGTCACTGATATTAATTTACCCTTCATTACCGCCACAGAGGATGGGCCAAAACACCTAGAAACTCGGCTGACGCGATCGCAATTTGAAGGTTTATGTGTAGACTTACTAGGTAGAATCAGAACACCAGTCAAACGAGCGTTAAAAGATGCCGGACTGTCTCCTGTAGATATTGAAGAAGTCGTATTAGTTGGCGGTTCTACGAGAATACCCATGGTAAAACAGCTAGTACAAGATTTAATTGGCATTGAACCTAGTGAAAATGTTAATCCTGACGAAGTTGTAGCCGTGGGTGCAGCTATTCAGGCCAGTGTTCTTGCTGGCGAAATGAAAGATATCCTGCTGTTAGATGTCACACCCCTATCTTTGGGTTTAGAAACTATCGGTGGTGTGATGAAAAAACTTATTCCCCGTAATACAACTATCCCTGTCCGTCGTTCTGATATCTTTTCTACTTCAGAAAATAACCAAAATAGTGTAGAAATCAATGTAGTGCAGGGTGAAAGGGACATGGCCACAGATAACAAGTCCTTGGGACGGTTTAAATTGTATGGCATTCCTCCAGCACCGCGAGGCATTCCCCAAGTGCAGGTTTCTTTTGATATTGATGCTAATGGGATTTTGCAGGTAACAGCCCTAGATCGGACTACGGGCAGGGAACAAAGCATCACCATTCAAGGCGCTTCTACTCTGAGTGAGTCAGAAGTTAATCGGATGATTCAGGATGCCCAAAAATATGCCAATGTTGACAGAGAACGCAAGGAACGAGTTGAAAAACGTACCCGTGCTGAAGCATTAATATTGCAAGCAGAACGACAACTACGGGAAGTAGCGTTAGAAATGGGAATGCAATTTGCCCGTAACCGTCGTCAACGCATTGATAATATTTGTCGCAACCTACGGGAAAGTTTACAAGCAAATGAAGATCGTGGCATTGATCAGGCTTACGCTGATTTACAAGATGCTCTGTATGAACTGAATAGAGAAGTCCGTCAGTATTATGCTGAGGATGAAGATGATAATTTATTTGGTGCTATCCGCGATATCTTCGTGGGTGAAAAAGAATCAGAACGGGATGTTTATCGAGATAATTATCGGGAACGAGACTCATCTAATCGCAGTTCTAGTAGAGACAATCGAGAAAGTCGAGAAAGTCGTTCTCCCAATTATGAAAGTCGTCCTACCCGCAGCAAACGCCCCAGCTACCAGGATAACTGGGATGATGACGATGATTGGCTCTAAGATAATTTTAGATTTTGGATTTTAGATTTTAGATTTTGGATTAACTATCTTCAGTCTAAAATCTAACTTTCAATATTTGTAGTGTTAGTGATAAGTAGAAGCATCACTGACAACTGACAACTGACCGTATGGCTAACGCCACGCTACGCTCATGGCGAAGCAACTGACAACAAACATTTAAATAACAGATTATGCAAAATTTGCAAAATTTTCGCGATTATTACGAGATTTTAGGAGTTTCTAAAGATGCTTCTAGCGAAGAAATTAAAAAGGTTTATCGTCGTTTAGCCAGACAGTATCACCCTGATCTTAATCCGGGAAATAAGGAAGCCGAGGAAAAATTTAAAACCATCGGTGAGGCTTATGAAATTCTTTCCGATCCTAGCAGGCGATCGCAATATGACCAATTTAGCCGCTATTGGCAACAAAACGGCTTTGCTGGGAATAAACAAACACCTAAACCTAAAGGTTGGGATACCCGCACTAATGGTCGTTCTAGTCAAGATGTAGACCCTAGCCAATTTAACGATTTTGAAAGTTTTGTCAATCAAGTAATTGGTGTCAGCAACCGCAAAGAACCCAAAAATAGCCCCGGAAATACCACCACTAGCGACCCCTTCCGCACTCCTAGAACTAAAGTTGCTTACACGGTCAATACTCCACCCCGCAGTAACCGCAGGGATATAGAAGCCAGATTAACTTTACCTTTAGAAAAAGCTTATCAAGGTGGTAATGAAAGAATACGTTTAGAAGACGGGCGATCGCTGGAAGTGACTATGCCCCCAGCTATGGTGACAGGGCAAACCATCCGCCTCCGCAATCAAGGGATTAGTGGTGGTGATTTATACTTAAAAATTACCGTTGATCCCCATTCATTATTTAAACTCGAAGGTTCTAACATCTTTTGTCAAGTACCTGTAACTCCTTGTGAAGCAACTTTAGGCGGACAAGTTGAAGCACCTACCCTTGATGGTCCAGTGAAAATGACCATACCCCCTGGTGTCAGATCCGGGCAAAGATTCCGTCTTGGTAACAAAGGCTACCCTGGCGAAAATGGACAACGCGGTGATCAATTAGTGGAAATTCAGATAGTAACCCCTAAAAATATTAGTCCCCAAGAACGGGAACTTTATGAAAAATTGCGAGAAATAGAAACTTTTAAACCCCGTGCTGATTTAATTTAATTGTTCAGAATCAGGATTTCTGGTTACTGAGCGATAGCCTGCGTGGCTTAACCATAGTCGAAGTACAGGATTTAAGGATTAAAAAGATGATCGTAATTTGTGGGTGAATTAAACTACATCTTTATTAAATTATTCTTCTACGTTAAATTCAACTTTATCGTAGATATCAACTAACAGAATTTGACAGGGAACAGAGGCTAAATTTAATCCAGCTTCTGGATCTGCAAATTCAGAAAATACCCATTTATTATCACCAATTTTGCAGTATTGCTCAACGTGCATTGAATATTGGTCAATTAAAATATATTCTTGAAAGGTGGAAATAGTGCGATACTCCCAAGATTTCAAGTTGTTGATTTATTCAAATAGTGTAGTAAACCCTTCTTGGGTAAAGTGTCTGTCATGAGTTAGTATTTCAGTAATGCCTTGAAACAAGGTTTTTACTATAATTTATTACGGTTAAATGCCATTCATCTTTAGTGTCTAGGTTTCAATTTTGATTCTGTACGTCATTGTTCTGCAAACTGCCATAATAATTTGTATATAATTTTCATCATGGGAGTTAAATATTGCGGTTCACTCCCAATCACCAATCACCAATCCCCCAATTATGACACAAACAGTCCAAGCTAGAGATATTGATTTACGCTACTTAATTGATAATTTTGGTATTGAGTTAGTTTTAGATGGACAATTCTTCCCGGAATGGCAAGAAGAACTACCACAACTTACGGATTTAGATAAACAACTTTTAGACAAAGTAAAAGCCGGTTATTTGAATCTTCTCAATTATCCGCCATTACTGGAAGATGTTGTCCGTATGGCAATTGTAGATCCGATACTTTTTATCGGTAATTTTTACTTATCTCCCTTTTATGTAAAATCAGAAGAATCTATAGATATTGCCGTACCAGATGAAGACGTAATCATCAAAGGACGAATGGATATTTTGGTTTTAAAAGACCAATTTTGGGTGATGATTATTGAATCAAAAAAATCTTCTTTTTCTATTGAAGAAGGACTCGCACAAATTCTCTCTTATATGTTAGGTAATCCCTATCCTGATAAACCCAGTTTTGGAATGATTGCTACAGGTAGCGAGTTTATTTTTGTGAAATTAGTAAAAGGAAAACCACCCCGTTATGCTTTATCAAAAGGTTTTTTAATGCGTAATCCTGGAAATGAATTGTACGACGTGCTGCGTATTCTCAAGCATTTAACTCAATTGGTAACTGCTTGAATTTTTCAAAGTTTACTCAGTGCACTTAACCATAGCACTCCTACCCCCAATCGTGAGAAAATACGTAGATAAAAATCCTTGTTTTCTAAGCTTTTGAGCCTTATTGAACTCTCACGTATCATTTAGGATTGCTATAGCAACTTACATTATTTCTAAATCCCAAATCGTAAATAGGTAGATTTTCGCATACCAGCTTTAGCTGTGCAGAGGCTTTTTGAATTGGGTTCTCAAAACTGGTAATGCATTGATGTAATAGCGGTAAAGTCCTGACTACAAACTTTAATTTATTTCTACCTGGCTACTTACCCAAGGGATTTAACTACTACGCCGTAAGTCCCCCACTGAATTTGGTACTCCTAATCAGTGGCGGGATATAAGGCGGGAAAAACCGAAATCGTTCTCAATCAATACGAGGCATAGCCAAGTAAGAGCAAAGAACATTTGAGGTTTTTCTAATATTATGTATTACGCCCTTTTCAAAAATAATATATCATGCT
>NZ_PGEM01000166.1 GCF_002934005.1 Cuspidothrix issatschenkoi CHARLIE-1
TTGACTGTGATGTTTAGAGCTCGTTATAGATGTCAGTAATAAAAGGAGTTACAGAATGTACTTCAACCCTACTATACATTCTCATGTCATTCTAACTCTGTTCCCTGCTATGCTCTGAGCTTTCCTCACTCTTCCCTGTTCCCTGTTCCCTGTTCCCTGTTCCCTGTTCCCTGTTCCCTGTTCCCTGTTCCCTGTTCCCTGTTCCCTGTTCCCTGTTCCCTGTTCCCTGTTCCCTGTTCCCTGTTCCCTGTTCCCTGTTCCCTGTTCCCTGTTCCCTGTTCCCTGTTCCCTGCTATATCTAGGAATTAGGTAAGATTCATGGAATAGTCAAAAATCAACAATCAAAATTGCCGAATCAAAGAGGTTTTTTTATTTATAGCATCCCAAACTATCCAGTTAACATCATTGTCTAAATTATTGGCTTGATTGGTAACTTTAAAATAGAACTTTTCCCCGGTTTTAAATTGTACAGCAAAATCAGCATTTTGGGCGAAAACAACTATAAAACCTCTATCTCGTAAACAATACATTGCCCAATTTTTCAAAGATTGTTTATGGGGTTCATGGGGAATTGGTGGGTTAGTAATTACGTCTTCAATAACTTTTAAAACTTTTTCCATGTTTGCATTTAATCGGAATGACCATAAATTTACGGCAGATGGCAAGTCAATCAGGTACAAACTAAGACGGAAAACATGGCTTACACCACATTGTGCTATCAGACCCGCTTCCTGCCCCGGTTGGTGAGCGTAAGCGTAGCCCTTTACCACTGCCTCCTGCCTTCTGCTGTATATCATAAACCTATCGGTGACATCTTCTATGTCTAAATTACTCAGATATATTACTATTTTTATAATTACTACCAGTTTGTTATTTGCTTGTCAGGGTTCAAAAATGACTCAAATGAAACGTTCTCCTTTAAAAGTCGCTTTTATCAATTTTATCGGGTATAATTCAGCCATTATTGCCCAAAAAAAAGGATTTTTTCAAGCCCAAGGGGTAGAAGTAGAACTGAAATATGATATCAAGTTTGCCCAATTGCAACAGGCTGATTTTAGTGCTGGGAAGTATGATGGTATCGGTATAACTTTAGGCAGTTTCATAATCTTGAGTGCCAAAAATCCTGATATGCAAGCTGTGATGGTTGTGGATGAAACAAATGGGGCAGATGTGGTAGTCGCGCAACCAGATATTAAAACCGTTGCTGACTTAAAGGGAAAAAATTTGGGTGCTTTACTAGGTAGTTTTAGCGAAGTTTTTGTCACTCAAATGTTAAAAACAGCGAACTTAACTAATGAAGATGTGAACTTAGTTAAGGTTGAGGCTTCAGAAATTCCCCCAAACCTGAAAAATAATACTATCCAAGCGGGACATACTTGGGAACCCTATCTTTCTGATGCTTTAAACTCAGGGGGACATATTATATTTACCAGTAAACAAACTCCTGGGTTGATTTTGGATCTAGTAGTATTTAGGGGTAATATTATCCGCGATCGCCCCCAAGATATTCGCTCATTTGTACAAGCATGGCTACAAGCTGCAACTTACTGGGAAAATAACATTGAAGAAGGAAATGCTATCATTAGTAAAGCTTTAAATATACCGATCAATAAACTTTCTTTAGGGGGAATTAAGCTCACTAATTTAGCCGAAAATCAACAATTATTTCAATTTAATAGTTCTAATTCTATTTATAAAACTGCCAAAATATATGCAGACTTTTTTATTGGTACTGGCAACGTGACGCGCATTCCTGAGATTAAAACCTTATTTAATTCTTCCTTTTTCAACCCTCTATCTTAATTTGCTGCTATGCCGCACTCGGTTTTAAACAGTATCCGCACCAAATTAATCACCTCGTTTCTTTTCGTTGCTTTGACTCCATTAGTTTTATTAACATTTATCAATAAGGAGACAACTGAAAAAGCCCTAACTAATAACGCTCAACAAGCCCTATCAGCAGCAGCTAACGAAACCAGTAACAGTATAGATGCTTTTATTGATGAAAATCTTAGTGCTGTGCGTGTTGAGGCTATTTTACCGGGTTTGGCCTCTTATTTGCGTTATCTCCGTCTGCATCCCACACATCCAGAGAATGGCCCGGAAAAACTGTTGGCGTTAAAAACATTAACTTGTTTAAGTCGGAAAGATATGTTGAATATTATTTCTTATGCTTTGTTGGATTTAAATGGTAAAAATGTTTTGGATACAAATGCACCGGATATTGGCAAAGATGAATCTAATCAAGATTATTTTCAAGAACCGATGGCAACAGGGTTATCTTTTGTGTCTACCATGAAGCAGATGCCAAATATGCCAAACATTGTTACTCTGTTTTTTAGTAGTCCAGTTCGTACTCCCGATGGCAAGATATTGGGTGTGTTGCGAATTAAATATAATGCTACTGTTGTGCAGCAATTAGTAACTCAACAAACTGAACGGGCAGGGGCAAAATCTTTGGCTATTCTTTTAGATGAAAATTATATTTATTTGGCACATAGTGCTGCACCTAACTTAGTTTTTAAATCAATTGTAGCTTTACCTGGCAATGTGATTCATAAAATGCAACGAGAAGGGCATTTAACTAATTTTTTAGCCCCAGGAATGACTACCAATGAATTAAAAATTAAGGAAGCCTTGGATAATAAACAATCCTATCTGATAGAATCTTTAGCACCTACAGCTAATCAGTCTAATTTAATAGCGATCGCTCATTTAAAATATAAATCATGGTCTGTGTTATTTGCCCAACCTGTTGATGTGGCCTTAGCACCTGTAAAAAAACAAATTCATAACGCAATATTTATATTTATATTTATTGTTGGAGTAGTGACAATTATCGCTTTTATAATTGGACAAATGCTCACTAAACCCATCATTTATCTTACTAATGTAGTTTCCCAATTTACCGCAGGTAACTTAGATATCCGCGCTACAACTATTTCAAAAGATGAAATCGGGCAACTGGCTAAATCATTTAATAAGATGGCATTGGAGTTACAAACATCTTTGGAAACCTTAGAAAATCGGGTACAGGAACGCACCACAGAGTTAGCAATTGCTAAAGAAAACGCAGAAGTGGCAAATCAAGCCAAAAGTGCTTTTATTGCCAATATGAGCCACGAATTGCGCTCTCCTTTAAATGCTGTGCTTGGTTTTTCCCAATTAATGTTACGCTCCCATCATCTACCATCTGATCAATATGAAAATATAAATATCATTTACCATAGTGGGGAATATTTACTCTCATTAATTAATAATGTTCTGGATTTATCAAAAATAGAAGCAGGTAAAACTACTTTTTACCCTACGGATTTTGATTTTTATAAATTGCTAGATGACCTGGAATATATGTTACATTTAAAAGCACGTAATCAAGGTCTAAATTTAATATTTAAAATCAGTGAAAATGTTCCTCGCTATATTTGTAATGATGCTGTGAAACTTCGGCAAGTATTACTAAATTTAATTACTAATTCTCTCAAATTTACCCGTGAAGGAGAGATTGTTTTAACGGTAAATAATAGTAGTCAAGAAACAATGGAGATTTTAAATCTTGATTTTCAAGTTCGTGATACAGGTGTAGGTATTGCCCCATCAGAATTACCTCAACTATTTACAGCTTTTTATCAAACAAAATCGGGAAAAAACTCTCAAGAAGGAACAGGTTTAGGTTTAGCAATTAGTAAAAAGTTTGTCCAGTTAATGGGCGGTGATATTTCTGTAGAGAGTGAATTAGGAAAAGGGACAACTTTTAAATTTTCTATTCAAGCAAAATTAAGCCCAAAAAATAATAGTAGTCTCATCAAAAAACCTGCACAAATTTTAGAACTTGCACCAAATCAACCCACATATAAACTATTAACAGTAGATGATAAACCTATTCATCGTCAATTATTAATTAAACTTTTAGAACCCTTGGGCTTTGAAATTAAAGAAGCTAGTAATGGCCAAGAAGCTATCACTATTTGGGATAATTGGGAACCCCACATCATTTTAATGGATATGAGAATGCCTGTAATGGATGGTTACGCAGCCACTAAGTATATTAAATCTACCACCAAAGGCAATGCTACCCCCATTATCGCTGTCACTGCAAGTGCTTTAGAAGAAGAAAAAGCCATTGTGCTTTCCTCTGGATGTGATGATTTGATTCATAAACCTTTTACTGATCATACAATTTTTGATACCTTAGCTAAACATTTGGGTGTTAAATATCTTTATAAGGAAATATCAATAGATAAAATTAGAACTACTGATAGCTCCGTGTGTCTTCAAATTCCATCAGAAAATGTGCTTAAATCGGAAGATTTAAGGATTATGTCTAATGAATGGCTTTTCCAACTATATACAGCATCACTAGAAGCAAATCTTAATTTAGTGCTACCATTAATTAAAGACATTCCCCAAACAGAAACGGTTTTAATTCAATCCTTAACTGAACTGATCAGCCAATCTAAATTTGAACAAATTATTGAGTTAGTAGAATCTTTGATAGATCATCACTCGAATGCTTCGCCCCAAAACATTTAGAATAACATAATTAATTATGAATCCTAATCCTAAGGCAGAAAATAAAGGCACTATTCTTTTAGTTGATGATATTCCTGAAAACTTACAATTATTAAGCGAAATATTACTTACATATAACTACATTGTCCGCCGAGTTACTAGTGGCAAAATGGCACTAAAAACCGTCAAAATAAAGCCACCAGATGTAATTCTCCTAGATATTAAAATGCCAGAAATGGACGGTTATGAAGTTTGTCAGGCACTTAAAGCCGATCCAGATTTATGTGATATCCCCGTAATTTTTGTGAGTGCTTTAGATGAAGTATTTGATAAAGTCAAAGCTTTTGAATCTGGGGGAGTAGATTACATTACAAAACCATTTCATCTGGAAGAAGTATTAGCACGTTTAGAAAATCAACTCACAATTCAAAGGCAGAAAAAAGCACTGAAAGAGGAAATTATTAAACGTCAGGAGTCAGAAACCAAATTTGCAAATATTTTTCATCATAGTCCTGATCCCGTTTGGATTTCTACCTTACCAGAAGGCCGTTTTGTCAATGTCAATGATAGGTTATGCCAGTTTTTAGGTGCTACCCGTGAAGAACTATTAAACCCACATTCCGCACTTCAATTTGTAGTATACATACGAGTATCATAAGGAGAATCCGTGCGTATTCAATGATTAATACGCACATCTGGCAGTAGAAATATATACAG
>NZ_PGEM01000167.1:0-13624 GCF_002934005.1 Cuspidothrix issatschenkoi CHARLIE-1
TAAACCAACAGAATCTCCCACATTAAGATGGATATTTCAGTGCTTCCAAGGTATTCATCTTTTGATGATACAAGGATTTCAACGAGTTCTGAACTTAACGGAGTCACACTGTCATATCTTGCAATTTTTACCTAATGCTTGTCAAAAATATTATTTTTCAACTTAACTATTCTCTATAGTTTTACGATTTTATCGGTTATCTTTTTTATAACTTATTACACACCTTCAATTAAATATTGTTTTTGAAACAGCTTTTAAACACCCATAAAAGCTTAACTTTTTGCGTTCATAATTTTGTTTGCTATTGATACGTAATTGTTCAAACCATAAGTTTTGATTTACTGTTGATGTAGTTTAATTATGCTACTTTTTGAAGTGCGGAATGTGGGATAATGCTAGTTCTACGAAGGCATAAATACTCCGGGTGATTAATGCTGCATCCATCAAGTCAAACAAGGCATCTTTGGCTTTGCCCAAAATATTGTATACACTTGTGCGAAATTCTCTTAGCTGTTCTAATGGCATTGTCAATCTGATAACTCTTTTACATTTATCAGCATTAAACATTTTGCGGTCAGTTTTACATCACTGACCGCTTTTTTTCCCCAATTCTTTATCCTCTATTGTCGGTAGTCTTTTTAACTTCTCTTTTCTCAGTAGTTTTAACTTATCTCTCTGTTTTTAGTCTAAACTCCAGTTCATACTTACGTCTAGGCATAAAAAATAACCTCTATTAGCTGATAGCCTTTGGTACTGGGCTGGTTTGGGTGCTATCGCAAGTACCACCGTACTACATTAGAGGTTATTGTTCAACCGTTTTATTTATTGTTGAACCGAATTATCTTCCTACAACAGCTTTTAAACGCAATTACTGAAGCTATTCCACCGTTACCGACTTCGCCAAATTCCTCGGCTGATCAACATCCAAGCCTCGCCGCGCTGCAATATGATAAGCTAACAATTGCAAAGGTATTACTGTGAGAATAGGTGAAAGAATTTCCTCCACTTCGGAAACAGGAATTAAATCATTAAATATTTCCGCCGCTTCCCCATCTTGCACAGAAGTTACACCAATTAAACGGGAATCTCTAGCTTTTGCTTCTTGGGCATTAGAAATTACCTTTTCATATACATTACCAGGAACAGCGATCGCTACCACCGGCACTTTTGCATCTAACAAAGCAATAGGTCCATGTTTCATTTCTCCTGCTGGATAACCTTCCGCATGAATATAGCTAATTTCCTTTAATTTCAAAGCCCCTTCTAATGCAATAGGAAAATTAATTCCCCTACCAATAAAGATAAAATCTTTTGTTTCAGTAAAGTCGTGTACCAAATGTTCAATATATCTTTCTTGAGTTTCTAAAATCGTTTCAATTTCCCCTGGTAATTGACGTAAACCTGTGAGGATTTCCTCAATTCTTGAATTACTAATTGCCTGACGATGATAAGCTAAATCTAAAGCCAAAGCATAAAACGCCATCAATTGCGCCACAAAAGTTTTTGTTGCCGCTACACCAATTTCAATTCCCCCATGAGTATTGATAATATTTGCTACCATATTTCCCAAACTACTTTCCGGGCGGTTAGTAATTCCCAAAAGTCGCGCTTGATACTTAGCCTCTTTACCCTGTCGCCGTTCCTTTTCCATCCCCAAAGCTGCCAAAGTATCCGCTGTTTCCCCAGATTGTGTCACCCCAATAGTCAGAGTATGGGGCGTTAGTGGTGCTGGTGCATAACGAAACTCGGAAGCATATTGTACTTGTGTGGGAATACCTGCCAATTGTTCTAATAAATATTTACCGACTAATGCCGCGTGCCAACTTGTACCACAAGCCACAATTTGAATTTGTTCTAAATCTGCGTAAACATCCGCCGGTAAATCCAATTTCACCGGTGATTTATTAACCATTTTACCCTGTTCCGTGGGAAAGTAAGCCTCCAAACAATCCCGGACTACTCCCGGTTGTTCATAGATTTCCTTGAGCATAAAATGTTTGAAACCCTGTTTTTCCACCATGATGGGATTCCAGTTCAAAGTCCGAGGATGCTTCTTTAAGCGATGTCCAGCGAAGTTATATACCTCCACCCCCAAAGGAGTCAAACGGGCAATTTCGCCATTTTCTAGGGGCAATACAGCGCGAGTATAGGCAACAATTGCCGGCGTATCAGAAGCACAGAAAAACTCACCTTGCCCAAAACCAATTACTAAAGGTGCTTGTTGGCGAATTACAATCATTTCATCGGGGAAGTCTGCGGAAATAGCCGCCACTGCATAAGCCCCTTCTAACTTACTCACAGCTTCTCGCACCGCATCTAAAAATATCGAAGTAGAAAGGAGATTTTCAGGAGTGTGTTTCAAACACTCAGCAATTAAGTGAGGAATCACTTCTGTATCTGTTTCCGAACGAAATTCATGTCCTAATGCTTTGAGATGTTCTCGCAACTCTCGATGATTCTCAATAATCCCATTTTGCACCACTGCCACCCGCAAAGCCGTATCTAAATGAGGATGGGCATTATATTCTTCAGGTTTACCATGAGTTGCCCAGCGCGTGTGACCAATACCAATTTGAGCAGAAGTGGCAATTTCTTCCAGTTTAGAACGCAAGTTAAGCAATTTGCCCTTAGCTCGCACACAATGGACATCGCCTTCCCAAATAGTGGCAATTCCCGCCGAATCATAACCTCTATACTCTAATTTTTCTAATCCAGCCAGTAAAATATCCGTCGCTGCCTGAGTACCTATATATCCAACTATTCCACACATTGCTTAAACCACTCCGGTTTCAGGATGATTAAATTCTAAGTATAGTTGGTGGAATGGGTTGACGGTTGACTGTTGTTAGTAGTAGACATATTCCCCTGCTCCCTCTTACAAAAATGCTGAGAAATGAGGGAAGAATTTTCCCGTCCTCATTCCTCAGCTATGAAAACATTAAGAATTTAGCAGTTCTTAGTAAGCCAAGCCCATGCTGCGAGTTGTTTCAGCGCCTAGATAAACGCGAATGCTCAAAAAGTCAGTGGGGCAAGCAGTTTCACACCGCTTACAACCTACACAGTCTTCAGTGCGAGGAGAAGAAGCCACTTGAGCAGCCTTACAGCCATCCCAAGGAACCATTTCTAGTACGTCGGTGGGGCAAGCGCGAACGCATTGTGTGCAGCCAATGCAGGTGTCGTAGATTTTTACGGTATGAGACATTGAAAAAACTGCTCCTTTCGGGTGTTCTTCTGGAGTGAAATAATCATAATCAACGCATAGTTTACCCCAGGGCTTGATAGCTTGTAAGCAAAAGGCTACATAACTTTAAACAATGTAATAGACACTTTGGACAATTCATTTACTAAAATCGCTGTTATCTAGCTGTAATCAGCAACATGGCTATTTAGTGTTTACCCAAATGACTCTCCACTCAATATGGTGATTTGTAAAGATATGTAAACTAATAGTTATATTTTCCAGGTCACCTATCATATTTACTTACAGTATGCTGTATGTTAACCTACGTACTAATTTGAAAGTAGAACTTTATTAGACATCTGGTAAAAATTATCGTAGGGACAATTCATGGATTTTCCCTACAAGGGTTTGGTGGTCATGCACTAAATATCTGCTTTTTTTTAACCGTCTAGTAAAAAATTGCTAAAATATTACGATACTATAGTTTACGAGTAAAACCGATAATATAAACTTATCATGGAGTTAAATTCGTTACCCACTGAGGTAATTTTGACACATCCACGTCAATCTCTGGGAAAATTACAACTTGATTGGACACCTCAACCGGGTAACTATCTTGATGTTGACGGCAAAACCTACGCAGTTTTAGAGCGTCGTCACAGGTATCAATTAAAAGCAGGACGCTATAGTTTACATAATATTGCTATTTACGTACAAAAAGCCAACCGACCGGAGGAAAAAAGTTTATTTGAGGGACGTTGGGTTATAGGTGATGCTACCTGCAATTTTAATGCTCACTCCGAAATTATCCGTTGTGCAGTTAACCCAGCAGGCCCTTGTAATACTTGCCGGTTCTATGCAAATTAAGGTTCAGGGGAGCGAAAGAATTTTCTAACTGACAACTGAACAAGCTTCAACCATTCCCAACTACCTCACCCAGTGTTAATCTTGTACCATTAACAAAATCCCATCCTGACTGGGGACGTTTACCTATTAGTTGGACTTCTCGCAGTAGTAATAAACCTGCTCCTGTTTGGATAATTGCACCTAAACCTTTGATGATATTCACTACTTCCCCGGGTTGACCTGATATGGTTGATAAATCAGGTATTTTGTCTATTTTTTGTTTTAACTGATCTGGCAATGCGTTAATATACTCAGGTTCAAGGGGAACAGTAGCAGTAATTTTTACTGGCTGGTTGCGAAAGGTGGCGGTACAGTGGGGATAAAAGCCGCGAATTTGATTATGTAATTGAATGGCGGTTTTTGTCCAATCTAGGATATAGTCTGGCTTTTGAATTAAAGAGGCGTAGGTTGCAGTGGTATGATCTTGAGGAATAGGTGTGATTTCCCGGCGTTCTAATTTGTATAAAGTTTCTATAAGTAAATCTGCACCAATAATAGCTAATTTTTCGCCTAAAATTTGAGCGTTATCTAGTAATTCAATGGGTATAGTTACTTTTAAAAGCATATCTCCTGTATCCATGCCCTTATCCATCAGTATAGTTGTAATTCCGGTTTCTTGTTCTCCATTGTATACACACCACTGAATTGGGGCTGCCCCTCGATACTGGGGTAAAATAGAACCATGCACATTAATAGAACCCAGTTTAGGCATATTTAGTATTTTTTGAGACAAAATTTGTCCGTAGGCAACAACGACAAAGATATCTGCTTGTATCTGCTTGAGTTGTGTTAAGATTTCATCATCTTTTTTAATTCTCTCTGGTTGCCAAATAGGGATATGATGTTCTGTAGCTAAAACTTTAACTGGTGAAGGGGTAAGTTTATTGCCACGCTCTCGGCGTTTATCCGGTTGTGTGATAACTGCTAGTACATGAAAATCTGGGTTTTCCAGTAGTTTTTGTAAGGTGGGAACGGCAAAATCAGGAGTGCCAAAAAATACTACTTTCATTAGTTATTAATTATTAATTATCTGTCGTGAGTCATGTATCAGTGGTAAGTATATTCCTCATCACTGACAACTGACTTAATTTCCATCTTAATAGAATTATGTTTAGCGTTTTTGCCTGGGGGAGATAAATTTTTAGAGTTTGATGGTATAGTGTTAACTATTAGTTGAGCAAAAATAAAGTTGATCAGCTATAATTCTGGGGTAATTGGTTAAACTACCACCAATCGCATCTACTGTTGATAGGTTTTATTTGTCTAGCTGTGTTTTACAGTTAGGTATTTGCCTACCTAATAAATCAAAACTCTTCGATTATTTGCCAGGTTGAAAATAAACTATCTTTGCTTAATCGCAGCACTTACCAATATATATTGCAGTTTGTAAATTTTGTTACTTCAGTTCAATTTTCCTGTTTATTATTGATTGTGCATCCAATAGATTGAAGTAGATGGCTTTTAGTAGCATAGAGTCTAAACTGCTATAGCTACATCACAAATAAAGCAAGTTGTTTAGGACTTACACAAGTGTCACGGAAAAAAATCTGTTGTAGCGCGTGTCAGACAGCATAGACCATGTAAATAACCACATTCTTGATATCTGACGCGGTTGGTGAGCTTGTCGAACCACACCCTACCAATGTGCCATTTGCCTAAGTCCTGTTGTTAGGACAATGCTTGAAAAGTGTTTAGCAAGTACAATTTGTTACTAAGTTAACAGTGTAGTCTTTGCAAACTAAGTAAAAATCAGGTGATAAAACATCATTTATCATCCCTTGTGAAACTTACTTTCAAGGTTAGCTGAGGTTAATACTGTTGTTGTTGCATCTTTAAATCTTGATTACAAAGCCACAACTCAATTCTGCTAAAAATAAAGATAGCTGTATTCAATTCATTTGCATATGGATTTTATCTCAGTCAAAAGGGATTAAGGCAGGTATTGAGGAATGTAATTTAGTCTTAACTGGAAGTAATTCCTGATGGAAAGTAGATCAAGATTAAGAAGGAGTAAATAGTGACAATCAAACTTTTGTAAAGCGATTTAACATTTCCGTAGGTTATTTTGTAAAACCTTGTGGTTTGCTGATATACATATAGTCATAACTTTGCCCATTACTGTATAAATACTGCCCACATTTAGTAACTGCCCCTAGAGAGTCTCATCATGCTTAAATCCCTTTTGGTGTCAGGATGGTTCCGTGTTCAACCATTTATTAAATACATTGCTCTTCTTATTGTCATTTCACCGTTAGTAGGGATGTCTCTTCATTCTACTTTTGCGAAACAATCGGCAGTAAAAATATCTATTGGTGAAGGAATACAAACATTACCAACTAATGAAGTTATTGCCGATGCAAAAGTAGATAATTCTAATAATGTGGTTCGCAAAACTACATCATCAGTAGTGAATGTAGCACAAAATCAAGGGCAAACATCTATTAATCAGAAGAATTTAATTGAAAAATTAAGAGATGTAAAAGACGGGAGTGTAAATGCTGGACAAAATGGGGTTTCTAAATCACAGGATTTAGCAACATCAACTGTGACACCAAGAAACGCCGAAATACCTGTGAGTGAACAGCCAAATGAGTCAGAAATGACACAAACTGATCCCATAGGTAGTCCCCATCCCATACCCTGGCAATGGATCATGGCTACCCAGGAAAAGATAGGAGGAAAAGGCGGTGGTATCAGATATCACAGAAGTATCCCTGTGGTTTCTCCTGATGGTAAATACGCAATTTATAGCCGGGTGCAAATGGAAGTGAAACCGGAAATGCACAATAGCCGGGTGAATAGTGTCTTGTTTATGGAGGATAGACAAACTAAGCGGTTACGGGTGATGGCATCAACTAATGTGATAAATGATCCCCTATTAAAGAAACAGGCTCGTGTGTCGGTAGATACTGACGATGATGGTAAAATTGGGGTGTTAGTGCCTGTGAGTTGGTCCGAAAAGGGCGATCGCTTTTTAGCACGTAAATTTGTCGCTATTTTCAACACCGCAGATGCTACAGATCAAGCTGTTATTTGGGATCGTCAGCAAAATAATATTAATGTGGTTCATCCAGCGGAATCAAAAGATGATCATGAGAAGATAGGTATTTTATTGGGTTGGAGTAAAAAACAACCTAAAAATGTCCTATTCCGTTCTGGTGAATTAGGTGAAGAAAATTGGCCTTTGATCCAGGTGGCTAATGATGGTAAAACGGCTGATGTGACTGGGGAAGGAGATCAGGCGGTAACTTTTGGTGAAAAAGGCAAAATTTGGGCAGATCCACAACTTGCTTCTCGATAATTAATCAATTTTAATTAATACCCGTTGTTGCTATAGGTAACAATGGGTTATTTTTTTATAGTTTCTTTTTCTGCGGTAATTTACAGGTTTTGAGGTGGGATAATAATTTATTTCTATTTTTTACCGTTTTATAACAGATTTATTCTTTATCAAGAATCAGACTAACACCACAGCGATTCGCTGCTTCTGCCAACTGCTTATCAAGAGTTGCTAATGGCAATTGTAAGCGCAATGCTAATTCTAAATAAGCTGCATCATAAGCGGCCAAACCTTCTCTTCTTGCTAATTTCAAGGTTGCATCTAAAGCATTGTATCTGTAGCCATATCAACTTGAATTAATAGGGACTGTAATAAATTAATAGCTTCTTCGGATTGTTCTTTTGTCATCCGGTTACGTCGTTCTGCTACAATAAGAGTATTAGCAATTTCTAGCGACCAAATTCCCGGTACAAATGCTTCAGAATCTACCATCATTGCTAATATATAATTAGCATAATCATTATTTTCGTCTACTAAACACCAGCTAATTGCTACGGAACAATCTAAAACAAACTGCATTAAAATCTTCGTCCTTCTTCAATCATTTCACGGATTAGGTTTTTATCTAAACCTACTTCTTTTCTTAGTTGTTTAATCCTATTAATTGCGTCTTGAATTGATTTTTTAGTAGTGGCTTTTCCCCAAGCGTTATGTTTAATTGTGGTAGTTTCTGTATTATCTAATGGTTGGACAACCACCAATACTTCCACAGATTTATCTTTAAATTCTGTATGGGTTTGGATTTGTAATATACCATCAGTACCTATATGTGCCAGTAATTTCATTGTCTCCATTTTTTACATCTATTTGGTAGGGTTTTTGTTATTTTATCATAGCTTTATTCTTTGGGTTTAAGATCCCTAACTTCTAGCATGAATTAATCTTTTATAAATAAGATTAAAAACAGAAGTCGGGGATCTGGAGATGTGGTAAAGGAAATTGTAACTGGGTCGGGTTTATATTGACGTATTACCTTGAAAATAGTATTATCTTCCGTGTAGATGGTAATAAGCAGTAAATTTTATGTCAGCAGAATTTCCTACCCCAGACAGTTTATGGATTATTACTGAAGAAGTGGCAGAAACCTCAACGACGACTATTAGCGGTGCTAGAAGTAGTGGTGATACAGGTGGATTATTGGGAAGTAAAACTACTGAAGAACAAATAATAGTTACTAAAGAAAAAGACAAAGTAGTAATTACTAGGCGTAAAGTTGAGGTAACAAAACTCAAGCAGGAAATGAGGGGATTTATACAAGCTATGCGAGAATGTTTAGATGAAGCTGATACCGATGACTCTAAAATCCGCCTAGACGAAGTGGAAGTTTCTGTAGAAGTCAATGGAGAAGGACAACTGAGTTTATTCGGAACAGGGGGAAAAGTAGGCGGTAAAGGTAGTCTGACTTTTAAATTCAAGCGACAACCATAGATTAAAATGGGTAAAAATTGGGCAATTAGTATCGGTATTAATCAATATGATAACCTGCAACCCCTAAACTTTGCTAAACGGGACGCAGAAGCAATGGCCGCTTGGTTTCGGGAAGAAGCGCGATTTGATCAGGTGTTTTTATTTACAGAGGACTCTCCACCTATTCCCGCTAATACACCAATTCCCACTCAACCAATTTACGGACGAGTGCGGCGATTTTTGCAAGCACAATTTGAACAACCTCTATTAAAACCAGAGGATAATTTATGGTTTTTTTTCGCTGGCCATGGTATGCGTCATGCTGACAAAGATTATTTAATGCTTGCAGATAGTGATCCTGGTGATATTGAACATACAGCTATTTCCGTTGAATACATCACTGAAAGATTGCGTCGTAGTCGTGCTGATAATGTAGTTTTGTTATTAGATGCTTGTCGAGAAGAAGGGAGTCGTAGCGGTTTGGGAATAGGTGAAAATAACTATCAAGGAGTGATTACTTTTTATTCCTGTGCTGCTAACCAGAAATCTTGGGAAATTGCCGAATTACAACATGGTTCATTTACACACACACTATTAACAGGTTTAAGATTACATGGTGAAGCTAACTGTGCCACAGTGGAACGATTAGATAGATATCTCAATTCTTCCGTTCCACAATTAAATACTAAATATCAAAAACCAATTCAAAATCCTTATCTCAAGGCAGAACCGCCATATAAAATGTATTATATTTTGTTAGAGCAATCTGCTACAATGAGAGATGTTCAATCATTAAAATTACAGGCATCTTTGTCTGAAAATGCTGGAAATTTTGAGTTGGCAAAACAAATATGGATTAGGGTTTTGGGTGTGTCTCGTGCTGATTTAGATGCAATATCGGCTCTTGAAAGAATTGCAATTAAAACACATACTCCAACACGGGAAACAATTCCTCCGCTGGTTGTTAATTCTGAATCTCCTGGTTCATCTAGAGGTGAGGATACTATGTCACCGACACAGATACTTGAACTTGCTGAAAAGATTAAAGAAAATAATCGCAAAAAAGACGAATACCGACAAGCTGTTTTAAAAGAAGTCGAACAACAGTTTCCCCTGAATCAAAAAAGTATTGATAATTTATCTAATTTACAAAAATCTCTGCAACTCGGTGAAGAGGAAGTATCAGGAATAAGACAACCAATTTTTATTCAGAAAGAAGCAGAATATAAAAAACGCGAAGAAGAAGAGAGAATCAGAAAAGAACAAGAGGCTGAAAGAATTCGTCAACAACATCAGCAAAATTTAGAGCGGTATCAACGGCAATTTTCAGCAGAAATTGAGAAAGAATATCCCCTTCGTCAAGCAAGTAGAAATAGGTTCAAAAAACTACAAAACTCTTTGCAACTCAGTGAACAGGAAATATTGCAAATAGAACAGCCAATTATTGCTAAAAAAGAAGCTGAATATCAAAAAATTCAGGAGGAAAATAGAAAACCATCTGGTTCAGGGTCGAACCCACCTCCTATAAAACGCAGACAATTTTTAACTTATGCTGGTTTAGGAGGAACAGGTTTAATTACTACTGTTGTATTTAGTCAAATTTTTCAGGTAGAAACTGAAGTACTTGAATTATTAACATTTACATTTACAACTAAAACAGTTAACAAAATAGGAGAAATAGTTAATCTAGAGAATCTTCAAGCTGCATATTTTAAAGAAGATTTGGGTAATGGTATCACCCTGGAAATGGTAGAAATCCCTGGTGGTTCTTTTATGATGGGTTCACCAGCATCAGAAAAAGGTCGGAGTGAAAGTGAAAGTCCACAACATCAGGTAAATGTACCTGCTTTTTCTATGGGTAAATTTGTTGTGACTCAAGAACAGTACCAACAAATCATGGGTAAGAATCCTTCTCATTTCACCAAAAAAGGAGCAAAACGTCCTGTAGAGAAAGTGTCTTGGAATAATGCTGTGGAGTTTTGTCAAAAGTTGAGTCAAAAGACAGGACGGGAATATCGTCTACCCAGCGAAGCAGAATGGGAATATGCTTGTCGTGGGGGGACGACTACACCCTTTCATTTTGGGGAAACGATTACAACTGACTTAGCTAATTATAATGGAACTTATATCTATGCTTCTGAGCCAAAAGGTAAATATCTTCAACAAACAACTGATGTAGGTAGTTTTCCTCCTAATGCTTTTGGTTTGTACGATATGCACGGGAATGTCTGGGAATGGTGTCAAGATGATTGGCATGATAATTATGCAAACGCGCCTAAAGATGGTAGTGATTGGACAAGTCAAAGCGACAATGCTAAGGTGCTGCGGGGCGGTTCTTGGTTCAGCCTTCCTAAATTCTGCCGTTCCGTGTCTCGCGGCTACTACAGCCGCGACAACCACTACTACCCTTTTGGTTTTCGTGTTGTCTGCGCGGTCGGGGGGACTTAATAGCCCTTTGCACTCTTGCGCTTTTGCTCTTTGCCCTTCTTTTCTTTACCCTTGAGAGCGTAGTGGAACGGAGCGATCTAAAAATTTTTATTTGAAAAAGCGGGCATTGCTGAATTGAGGTATGAAATTCCCAAATTGAACTTTTAAAACATTTACCTAAGAGTTGCATGATTAACTGATGTCCTAACTACTCTGTCTACAGCTATAACTACTCTGAGGGAGTTTCATCAACAGACTTTTGTGCAACCTTTCTTACTGCTTCAATATCCACATCTAAATTTGCGGCTATTTGTTCCACAGTTAAACCTAACTGTAATAATAGAGGTACTGTTTCCAACTTACCTTCCAACTTACCTTCTAACCTACCTTCTAACTTACCTTCCAACTTACCTTCCAACTTACCTTCCAACTTACCTTCTAACCTACCTTCTAATAGACCTTTTATTTTTGCTTCCTCCGCAACTTCTTGAAAATAGCGTGTTTGCTTTAATTCATCTAGAGTAAACATTGCTTCAATCTCCTGACGAGTTAAATTACTTAATTTGTAAACTAGGATCGTCTCTAACAATTCTAAAACTTTTTGTCTTTTGCTGACATCTGCCAATTGTTGTCGAGATTTTTGGATCAACTGCTTGGTATGATCAATTGCAGTTTCCTGTTTTTCCACTACTAGCTGTACCATTCCCAGTCCGATGGAATTATCGGTTGTTACCTCCAACTCATCTAAATAAATGATTGTAACTTGCTGACTCATTAGCAAACCCCGATACTGCATTGGTACACCGGGATCTAAACTACGTTTAGCAAAAATCGCTACTGCGTGAAAGTCATTCTTAGGTTTATATTGATTGAGATAAACAAAGATTTCCGTAAAAAACCGCCAATAAAAGTCTGCTTTCGGCTGAAATTGAACCTCTACAAAATAAATAGGTTGTTCAGGTATCTCAGAATTAGGGATAAATAAACCATCAAAGCGAAACGCTAGTTCCTTAATTTCTACAGAAGTAAATTGATATGCTTCCGCTTCTGTTGCAGGTTTACCAAGTAACTCAAACAGGATACTCGGTAAGGTTTGGAAAAGTTGATAGAATATGGTATCTGTTTTCACAAGCTTGATTTAATTTTACATGACTTTAAAACTAGCAATCTAAAATTTTGCACTCAAAACAATAGATTCTGGAAATAACCGTAGGATGGCTATTAGGTAAATAATGTAGGAGCGAAGCATTCGGACAATTAATGTTAAAGACATGAAAACTGCTGTAATAGTAGGATTATTATAGTTTATTTAATAGTCAGGGGGTATTAACTACAATGATAAAGCAATTATTTCATAATCGTGTGGCTGTAATAGCAACAATGCACCATAAAGAAAAAGTAATTGCACCTATTCTAGAAGAAAGTTTAGGAATTAATGTCATAGTTCCTGAAAACTTTAATAGTGATATCTTTGGAACTTTTACCAGAGAAATAAAACGCCCAGATACGCAAATTGCTACGGCGAAATTAAAAGCCCAAAAAGCATTAGCAATGACAGGAGAAACTATTGCCATTGCTAGTGAAGGTAGTTTTGCTCCTCATCCGAGTTTCCCTTTTATTTATACTAATCGAGAAATTATTGTTTTTTTAGATCAAGAACTTGATTTAGAAATTCTTGGTGAAGTATTTTCCACAGAAACTAACTTTAATAATCAAGTAATCAATAGTTTATTAGAAGCGGAGGAATTTGCTAACAAAAGCGGGTTTCCTGAACATGGTTTAGTTGTTTGGTTTGATAAAAATGATGGAGATGAAATAGAAATAATTAAAGGTATTAATACCAATCAAAAATTAGCAAAAGCTGTGAATTTTGCCTTAAATAATTCACCCAATGGTAAATTACATATAGAAACAGATATGCGAGCGCTTTATAATCCCACACGGATGAAAAATATCGCCCTAGCTACTCAAGATTTAGTACAAAAAATTAATAGTCAATGTCCCCAATGTTCAACATTAGGATTTACTATCACTAATAAAATACCAGGTTTACCATGTGAAATGTGTTCTCACCCCAGTTTACTAACTTTAGCAGTAGTTTATAAATGTAAAAAATGCGGTTTTCAGCAACAAAAATTATTTCCCGATGGTAAACAATTTGCTGATCCAAGTTTATGTGAATACTGTAATCCTTAACTAACATGACCGAGGAAAAACTCTTGAAAACCTTCTTTTCTTCGTGTTTTTAGTTCCTTCGTGGTTAATTTTTCTCTTTCTTTTACCTACGTTCTCATATAATAGATGAATCTTGTAGTCCCGCCAGTTTACCCGCTAGAATTATACAAATTAAATGTAGTACAACT
>NZ_PGEM01000167.1:13737-15132 GCF_002934005.1 Cuspidothrix issatschenkoi CHARLIE-1
CTCCTGACAGTCCAACTCAGCGCGTTGGTGAACGTCCTGCTACCCATTTTACCTCAGTCCGTCATAATATCCCCCTCTACAGCCTGGAAAATGCCTTTAATATTGAAGAATTGCAAAGTTGGGATCAACGTTGGCGGCGACACTCACCAACTCAGTATGATACCGGAGAAATAGAATATGTTTCTGAGTTGAAAATAGATGGCGCAGCTTTAGCTTTAACCTATGAAGATGGAGTTTTAGTAAGGGGTGCAACCAGAGGAGATGGGGTGATGGGTGAAGATATTACCCAAAATGTACGAACTATTCGCTCAATTCCTCTGCGTTTGAATTTTGACGGTTTAGAAAATATTGCCAAGGTGGAAGTACGGGGAGAGGTATTTTTGCCTTTACAGGTCTTTAAGGAAATAAATGAGAAAAGACAAAAAGCGGGTGAACAAGTATTTGCCAATCCTCGTAATGCTGTGGCGGGTACACTCAGACAATTAGACTCTCGCATTGTGGCACAGCGCCAGTTAGATTTTTTTGCTTATACTTTGCACATTACGGGTTTAGATGATTCTAGTATTGCTAATACCCAATGGGAAGCGTTGGAATTATTGCAAAGGTTGGGTTTTCGAGTTGATACCAACCATAAACTCTGCCATTCCATCGCTGAAGTTGCCGAATATTACCAATATTGGGATACAGAACGGTTAAATTCTCCCTATATGACGGATGGAGTAGTAGTTAAATTAAATACCTTTAAACTGCAAGAACAACTAGGTTTTACACAGAAGTTTCCCCGGTGGGCGATCGCTCTCAAATATCCAGCCGAAGAAGCCCCCACCCGTGTAGAAAAAATTACAGTTAACGTAGGCAGAACCGGGGCATTAACTCCCTTGGCGGAAATGTTGCCCGTACAATTAGCAGGTACAACTGTTTCCCGCGCTACCTTGCATAATAGCGATCGCATCGAACAATTAGACATCCGCATTGGTGATACCGTCATCGTTCGCAAAGCCGGGGAAATTATTCCCGAAGTCGTCCGGGTAATTAAAGAACTCCGTCCCCTTGATACCCAACCCTTTATCATGCCTTCCCATTGTCCCGTTTGTGGTCAGCAGGTGGTGAGAGAAACGGGAGAAGCGGTAACTAGATGTGTAAATGCTTCCTGTGCAGCTATTCTCAAAGGAGAAATAGAACATTGGGTTAGTCGTGATGCGTTGGATATTAAAGGTGTGGGGGAAAAGTTAGTATATCAATTAGTAGACAAAGGATTAGTACATTCTGTAGCTGATTTATATGATTTAACAACAGAAAAATTATGTACATTAGAACGCATGGGTCAGAAATCAGCGGAAAAATTGGTCAATGCGATCGCCCAATCCAAAACCCAACCCTGGGCTAGAGTATTAT
>NZ_PGEM01000167.1:15263-42247 GCF_002934005.1 Cuspidothrix issatschenkoi CHARLIE-1
CCAGAAACCACAGATGTAGGCGAAATTAATCAAAAATTTGCTGGTAAAACTTTTGTTGTTACTGGAACATTACCAACCTTAAAACGGGATGAAGCCAAAGCCCTAATTCAAAAAGCAGGTGGTAAAGTTACTGATTCTGTCAGTAAAAAAACAGACTTTTTAGTCCTTGGTGCAGATGCCGGCTCTAAATTAGAGAAAGCCCAGAGTTTGGGCATTAGTCAATTGAGTGAGGCACAGTTACTAGCAATGCTGGCAGAATAGTTACAAACCGACACAAATTTTAAAATTCTGTTATAGTTTTTAGTGTGAAGATAAATTAACAGAAATCTTCAGACCTTAAACATTTTCAGTAAGTAGGTGAACCGAAAAATTTAAAGGTATGTGAAGAAAAGTAAAATCGCCCAAAAAGTAAAATCGCCCAAAACTCTCTTCGGTGTTCCCCGTTCCCTGTTCCCTTGCCCCAACGACAATTTTTAACGCCAACCTACATAGTTAACAACAATGAATTCCTTATTTAGTAAAACATTTGGTATTGTCATAGCTGCGACTGCATTTGTTGCTAGTGTTCCCACCTTTGCAGAAACTAAACCTACTGCGAAAACTCCTACAGTTACTAACCAGACAAAAACCGTAGGAACAATTGTTGAAGTTGCCAGTGCTAATACATCTTTTAAAACCCTAGTCGCAGCCGTTAAAGCGGCAGATTTGGTAGAAACCCTATCTGGTAAAGGTCCGTTCACCGTATTTGCACCTACAGATGCTGCCTTTGCTGCTTTACCAAAAGGAACTTTAGAAAAACTGTTGAAGCCAGAAAACAAAAAAACTTTAACTAAGATTTTGACTTATCATGTTGTTCCTGGCGCAGTTTATGCTAAAAACATCAAATCTGGAAACGTTAAAACAGTTGAAGGTGCTTCGGTGAAGATTCAACTCAAAAAAGGTCAAGTTAGTATAGATAACGCCAAAGTAACCAAAGCAGATATCAAAGCAAGTAATGGCGTGATTCATGTCATTAATAAAGTGTTACTTCCTCCTGATGTGAAGTTGTAGAATTTTTCTGAATCCAAATTCCCAAATTCTCTCAGAATGAGGGAATCCATTTATTTATGAATTATATAAATTGAAAAATAAACCTTAATAACGCACACTATATGTTTGACGCATCTATCATGCTAATAGTCTAAGCGACAACTTTTTAATTTCTGGAGTTATTCAACGCTTGATGTCACTAATTTGTCCTTTGACCTTAACCGAAACGACCTCGAACAGCTTTTTGCAAAATATGGCACTGTTCAGAATCTGGAAGTGCCTATTGACCGGGAAACAGGACACATGAGAGGTTTCGCCTTGGTCTGCATGGAAAAAGATGCAGAAGAAGATGATGCAATTGAGGCACTTGATGGTTCTGAATTCATGGGACGCGGTTTAAAAGTTAACAAAGCTGACCCCAAAGACCCCAAAATATTTCATCAAGGTAGTCGCAGAGGTACTCTTAGAGACTTTGATGATTAGATATAGCGGCGGCTATTCTCTCCGTTACTAAGTTTTCATATCCATAGCAGAAAATAATTTTCTCAAGACAGAAATTTCTTCTGTCTTTTTTCATAGATTCATCGCTTTAATTCGTCCTATTGTGCGATATCTCCACAAACCTGATATCTTTTTCCCTCATGACTTAGTGACTCCTATTATGTTTTATTTGCCAAGATGGTTAATATAAAACGGCATGATCATGATATTGATGTTGCCACTAGATGTTAGTAAAAGGAAAAATATGAGAATTTTAGTGACAGGTGGTGCTGGGTTTATCGGTTCTCATCTCATTGACAGATTAATGAAGGAAGGTCATGAGGTCATCTGCTTAGATAATTTTTATACAGGTAATAAACACAATCTACTGCAATGGTTAGATAATCCTCACTTTGAATTGATTCGTCACGATATCACCGAACCGATTCGCTTAGAAGTAGATCAAATTTATCATTTAGCTTGTCCTGCTTCTCCGGTCCATTACCAGTACAACCCGATTAAAACAGTTAAAACTAACGTTATTGGCACCCTCAATATGTTAGGTTTAGCTAAACGAGTTAAAGCCAGATTTTTATTAGCTTCCACCAGTGAAGTCTACGGAGATCCAGAAGTTCATCCCCAAGTTGAAGAATATCGAGGCAGTGTTAATCCCATTGGTATCCGGTCATGTTATGACGAAGGTAAAAGAATTGCCGAAACCTTAGCATTTGATTATCACAGAGAAAATAACGTTGAAATTAGAGTCGCCAGAATATTCAACACCTACGGGCCAAGAATGCTAGAAAATGATGGTCGCGTAGTCAGTAACTTTGTAGCACAAGCATTACAAGGTATTCCCTTAACCGTTTATGGAGAAGGTCAACAAACACGTAGCTTCTGCTATGTTGCCGACCTAGTAGAAGGATTAATACGATTGATGAATGGAGAACATACAGGGCCAATAAATCTTGGTAATCCTGATGAATATAGCATTTTAGAACTAGCTCAGGCAGTACAAACCCTGATTAACCCAGATGCCGAAATTAAGTTTGAACCCTTACCTGCCGATGATCCCCGCCGCCGTCGTCCCGATATTACTAAAGCTAAGACTTTGTTAAATTGGCAACCTACCATTCCTCTGCAAGATGGTTTAAAACTGATGATCGAAGATTTCCGTCAACGACTGAAAAAATAACGGTCTAGAATTATCCCTAACTCAGACGATCACCAATCATTAATTGACAGCTGACAAATTTAAAAACGAGGGTTTGAAAAATGCGTGTTTGTGTAATTGGTACTGGTTATGTCGGTTTAGTGACAGGTGCTTGTTTGGCTCACATCGGACATAATGTAATTTGCATAGATAACAACGAAGAGAAAATAAAATTAATGAAGTCTGGGCAATCGCCCATTTTCGAGCCAGGACTCCCGGAAATTATGCAGTCTGCCATTAGCAGTGGCAATATTCAATTTTCTAGTGATTTGGGTGCTGGTGTTGCCCATGGGGAAATTCTATTTATTGCCGTCGGTACTCCTCCCTTACCCAACGGTGAAAGCGATACCCGATATGTAGAAGCCGTAGCTAGAGGAATTGGGGAAAATCTCAATGGTGGTTATAAGGTGATTGTCAATAAATCTACCGTTCCCATTGGTTCGGGGGACTGGGTAAGAATGATCGTGTTAGATGGTATTGCGGAACGTCAAAAAAGCTTGGCCATCGGTGATACCGCCACCAATGATCAATTATCGGAACTGGCTACCCAATTTGATGTAGTCAGTAATCCAGAGTTTTTACGGGAAGGTTCAGCCGTCTATGATACCTTTAACCCTGATCGCATCGTCTTAGGTGTCAATAGTCATCAAGCCATCGGCATGATGAAAGAACTTTACGCGCCCATTGTCGAACGGAAATTTGCAACTGATAAATCCTTGCCGAACGTGCCAGTATTGGTGACAGATTTAAGTTCTGCCGAAATGATCAAATATGCCGCTAATGCGTTTTTAGCCACCAAGATTAGTTTTATTAATGAAGTTGCCAATATATGCGATCGCGTTGGTGCAGATGTTACCCAAGTCGCAAAAGGCATCGGTTTAGATTCCCGCATTGGCAGCAAGTTCTTACAAGCTGGCATCGGTTGGGGTGGTTCATGCTTCCCCAAAGACGTTTCTGCCCTCATTCACACCGCAGATGATTATGGCTATGAAGCCCAACTCATGAAAGCTGCTGTCACCGTCAATGAACGCCAACGTCTAATCGCCTTAGAAAAACTCCAAAAGGCTTTAAAAATCCTCAAAGGGAAAACAGTCGGACTACTCGGTTTAACCTTTAAACCAGATACCGATGACTTACGGGACGCACCCGCACTTATGTTGATTGAACAACTCAACCGTCTGGGAGCTAAAGTCAAAGCTTATGATCCCATCATTTCTCAAACAGGAATGCGTCACGGTCTTTCTGGGGTATTAGTAGAAACCGATGCTGAAAGACTCGCTGATGGTTGTGATGCCCTGGTACTTGTAACCGAATGGGAACAGTTCAGCTCCTTAGACTATGGCAAAATGGCTAAACTCATGAGCCACCCTGTTATGATAGATGGCCGTAACTTCCTTGATCCCCAAACCTTAATCAAAGCTGGATTCCAATATGTGGGAGTGGGAAGATAGGTGACAGTTGATACTGTTTCACTTGAATAATGATACAAATGCGGGAGTAGGGATAAAGCGCAATGCTAAATCCCTACAACTAATTCATAAATACTGTATCAAATCAGCAACGCCGGATATTGATGTATGATCATTCAATAAGAAAAGTGCTGTATCTGTCAAGTCTGCCCTATTCTAGACTTCAACTATCACCCTATTAATCATCAAACTTTACAAAAGTAGCAAGCACATCTTGAATCAAATAGTCAACTAATGCCTCTGCTGTTGGATATTTATAAAACAAGGTTGATGACAATGAGATGCCTATCGAGTTTTGCAAGCGATTTCTTAGCTCTACTGATGTCATAGAATCCATTCCTAAGTCAAAAAATCCTTGTGATAGGGAGAAATTCCTCTCTTGTTTGTCTCCCAAAACTTGAGACAATAGAGATTGAATATGGTCAATTAACAATGCTTTGCGTTGCTCTTTCTCAGTTACCTTTAATTGTTCGACCAAGTTGAGCGAAGTTTCTTCTCTCCCTTTCTGTTTGAGAATATCCTCTGTCCCAGACTTTTCTGGGTTTACCAAATCGGCAAAATCTTTTCCGGTAGCTTGCTGAGGTGATGGTTGACCGAGCAGAGAATGGGCAACGCTCTGGGTGCCAGATTGCGTCAGAGGTTGTGTATGTGTCACATCAATCCAGTAGCGCTCTCGCTGCCAAGGATAAGTTGGTACTCCCACTTGGCGGTAGCCATAGTCACGATGGAAGCTCTCCCAATCGATAGCCACGCCGATTACATACAATTGACCTAAAGCCTGAAGCACCCCTTGCCAATCGCTTTGCTCTCGCTGTAACGTCGGTAGCCATGTTCCATACTCAGAAGGTAAACAATGACGTGCCATACCCAGCAATATTGGCTGAGGCCCGATCTCCACAAATATCTCCACTCCTTCTCTGTGTAGTGTCTCGACACCGTCGGCAAATCTCACTGGTTTGACCACATGATCTACCCAATATTCAGGGTCTGTGGGTAAAACAGGCTCAAAATTGCCCGTGACATTGGAGATAAAATTAAGTTTGGGTTGGTGGAAAGTTACCTCTTGCACCACCTGGCGAAACTCAGCCAGCATTGGCTTCATTAAATCTGAATGGAAGGCATGGGAAACCTTTAAGCGCTTAGTTTTAATTCCCTTGTGTTCTAACTTCTGCACTACTAGACGTACCGCTTCCTGTTCACCAGAAATAACGACACTTTCAGACCCGTTAATAGCCGCGATGCTGACTAAGTCCGTATCTTTGATTGCTTCTGCCACTTGTTCAACTGAAGCTAACAGAGATACCATTTCTCCGCTATCCGGCAGTTTTTGCATCAACTGCCCTCTGGCAGCAATCAGTTTTAATCCATCTTCTAAGGAGAAAATCCCCGCTACACAAGCTGCTACATATTCCCCGACACTATGACCCATGACTACGGTTGGTTCTAGACCCCAAGATTTCCACATAGAGGTTAGGGCGTACTCTATGGCAAATAGTGCTGGTTGGGTATAAGCAGTTTGCTCTAGGAGAGTAGTGTCATCGCTTTGGTAAAGGAGGGAGAGTAAGGATTTTTCCTGATTCCCAATGGCATTTAAAATTTCCTGACACTGCTCTAATACTTGACGAAAAATTGGTTGTGTTTCGTATAGTTCCCGTCCCATGCCTAGATACTGGGAACCTTGACCTGTAAATAGAAAAGCGATTTGAGGTTGACTTTCGCTCTTGCTACCTTTAAACAGATTGGTGTTTTCTGCCCCTGCTAAATTAGCTAATAATTTTTCCCGTGCTTGAGACACTGAGTCAGCAACCACAGCTAAACGTTCCTGGAAATGACTCCGCCGAGTATTGGTGGTATAACAGACATCAGCCCACTCTAAGTTGGGATGAGTGGCTAAGTGCTTCTCGTAGTTACGAACCATCTGTTCGAGTGCGGGTTTGGTTTTGGCACTGAGGGTGAGCAGGTGTAGGGGGCGCTTCCAAGTTTCTGCCTCACTTTTTGGTGCTACTGGTGGTGCTTCTGAAAGGACTGCATGGACATTGATGCCTGTAAAACCAAAGGAACTAACCCCAGCAAACCTAGTTTTATTTGTTGCTGGCCAAGGTATCTGTTCGCTTGCCACTTTTATTGGCATCTCATCCCAAGAAATATAAGGGCTAGGCTCTTTGAAGTGTAGGTGTTGTGGAATTAACTCATTTTGTAAGGACAGAACGATTTTGATCAGACCTGCTACACCAGCGGCTCCTTCCAAGTGTCCGATATTAGTTTTCGCGGAACCTAAGATCAGAGGTTCTTCCCGTTGGCGGAAGACCTTGATCAAAGCATTTGCTTCAATTGGATCTCCCAGAGAAGTACCTGTACCATGAGCCTCAATATAATTAACATCTTTGGGCTTAATACCTGCATTGGCAAGCGCTCTGCGAATCACATTTTGCTGAGAAGAACCGCTAGGTACAGTTAGACCGCTGGTTCTTCCATCTTGCCCATGCGCCGTACCTCTAATTAAGGCCAGAATATTATCACCATCAGCTTGTGCATCTGAAAGACGTTTCAGAACGATTATGCCACAACCTTCGCCGCGAGCATAACCATCTGCTCCTGCCGCAAAAGTTTTGCAACGCCCATCTGGAGACAACATTCGGGATTTGCAAAGGTTGAGCCAATATTCTGGCGAGACGTATCGCTGTACGCCTCCAGCTAGTGCCAGGTTACAATCTCCCCTTCGCAAGTTGGTAACTGCCAAATGAATGGCAGCCAATGAAGAAGCACAGCCAGTATCAACGGCGAGACAAGGACCTGTAAAGTCGAAGAAGTAAGAAAGGCGGCCTGCCACTGGGCTATAGGCGTTCCCCGATCCTATGTAGACATCTGTTTCTACAGGGTCTTGTTTGACAAGTTGCCAAACGTAGTCATTGGCACATATCCCAATAAAAACACCTGTCTGGCTGCCTGCCAATTTTTCGGGGACAAATCCAGCGTTTTCTAAGGCTTCCCAAGCTACTTCCATCACCAGTCGATGCTGGGGATCTAAACTTGCTGCTTCTCTGGGGGAAATCCCGAAAAAACTAGCATCAAAATCTGTGGGAGATTGGTTGAGAAATCCTGCACGCCGGATATATACCTTGCCTGGCACGTCTGGATCTGGGTCGTAATAGGGATCTAGATATGAATGATGACCCTTTGGGGCTTCTCGAATGGCATCTACACCATTGGAAAGTAAGTCCCAAAATGCTTCAGGATTATCGGCTTCTGCCAAGCGACAACTCATGCCAACAATGGCGATCGGTTCGCGTTCTTTCTGCTTTAATCGCTCAATTTCGGATTGTAAATCAGCAATTTTTTGGGACGCTATCTTCATCAACTGAATATAACGTTGTTCATTATTTTCACTCATTTGATTAACCCTATTATATACCGCTTAATTGTTATCCATTCATTGATATGAACATAGCGCTGTTCATTATTTTCACTCATCTAGATACTCACCTAGATGAGTATCTAGATTTGGGTTCATCTAGTTAATCCATTGCATACCTAATTGTTCTGCAAATTGTTTTGCAAATTCATCGGCATTATCATTTTCCTCTAGAGGCTGGAATGTAAGAGCTTTACTATCTATTTGGAGGGACTGCTCAGATACATCTACATCCTCATCTTCATCAGCTTCTTCTATGAAATCTGCCATCAGATAATCAACCAACTTTTTAACAGTTGGATAGTCGAAAGTCAGCGTAGCGGGCAAGCGACATCCTAAGCTATTTTGCAAATTGTTTCTCAACTCTACAGAAGTCAGAGAACTCATTCCTAAGTCGAAAAACCCTTCCGAAACAGAGAATACGCGATCTTTCTCATAGCCCAAGACTTTAGATACTTGAGATTGGACGTGAGCTACTAAAAGTGGCTGGCGTTGCTCTTTTGAGGCAGCCTTTACCGTTTCCAGGAAATTAAGTGAAGTTTTTTGTTCCTCTTTCTTTTGGTCGGTAGTTTTTCGGAAGTCAGTGAAGAACGCACTTTCTACCGTATATTTCGACCAGTTTATTGGCATCGCGCCAACTTGAGGTGCCTTGGCGTTCAACAAGTTAGCAAATAGATGCATTCCTTGACTGGGCGGAATCATACCAAAACCTATCGCCTCCCAACGACTTTGAAGATTTGCATCCAATTGAGTGGCCATCCCAGAGGTAGCCCAAGGGCCCCAGTTGATGCTGACAGCGGGTAATCCCAATGCGTGTCGGTGATGGCAGAGTGCATCCATAAAGGCATTGGCCGCAGAATAATTTCCTTGACCTAGCGCACCTATAACTGAAGTCATAGAGGAGAAGCAGACAAAGAAATCTAATGGCATTTCTTTGGTCAGTTTGTGCAAGTTCCAAGTACCTTGAACCTTGGGGTTCATCACTTTTAAGAAGCGCTGCCGGGTTTGATCCCTGACCATCCCATCATCTAAAACACCTGCCACATGAACCACTCCCCGTAAGGGGATATCAGTTGCAGCAATTAGCATTGGTATACTATCGGGTTGAGAAATATCAGTTTTGACAATCTTTACCAACGCCCCTTTATCTTCCAACTGCTTGACTCCTGCTTGTGCTTCTGGGGATACTGCCCCTTGTCGTCCCACTAGCAGCAGGTGGCGTGCGCCTTGTTCCACAAGGTAGTTGGCCACTTGAAGACCCAATGCCCCAAATCCACCAGTGATTAAATAACTACCTGATGAATCAATTTTTGCTAATTGGCTGATAGTTTTAGCCTCGGCACGTTTTAATCGAGCGACATAACGCTCTCCATTCCGAAAAGCTACTTGCTCTTCTTTTTCTGGGAAGAGCATTTCTTGGAGCAGCATTTCGATTTCACTAACTTGGTCTGATCCGAGATCTATACAGACAGTTTCCAGTTCTGGATGTTCTAAAACAATCACGCGGGCTAGTCCCCACAATGGCGATTGTTCTAGTTGTAGGGGGGTTTTTGTCACTGCTTGGGCATTGCGAGTGATCAAGCATAAATGAGGCATATTTTTGCCCCAATGATGGGGAGGAATTGCAGATAATGCTTGAACCAAATACAACACACTAGAACATAAATCCAGTGCCGTTGTTGGCACATCTGACATCTCTAGCTTTTGATCAAGACCCCATAAGTAAACTATCCCACGACAGACTGACTGCTCTTTCTTGACTATTGCGGAAAGTAGATTCTGGAAGTCTTTTGGTTCGGCAGGGTTGATTTGATAGTGATCGCTCTCTAATAATGAAAAAGAGGATCCTTGTGAAACGAAAATACAGCGATCGCCCTGTTTGTTGAGCATATCGGCTAGAGAACTGCTTACTTCTCCTCCATCGCTGAAAATCAGCCAATTACCTGCTTTAGAGGTTTTGTTATTCGCCTTAGCGAAGGACGAGCTTTCTGACAAAACACGGGGTTTTACTTCCCAACCAATTCTGTATAACCAATCATCTGTTTGATTGGCTAGGAGCGCGGTTTGATTAGCACGCCGCACCTGTAAATTAATCAGATCGGCTACTGCTATTCCATTCTCATCAACCAAATGTAAATCGAAGGAAGTCAGTATACCGGGGCTTCGCTGACTTGACTGATGAACGTGACACCAAATACTTGTACTAGGCTGCTTAAAGAAACTCAGACGCTCTAAGCCGACTAGAAAATAAGTTTTGGTATCGCTATCAGGGCTATCTTCAAGAGCCGCCGCCAAAAGCTGCAAGCAACCATCTAACAGCAGCGGATGCAAGCTGTCATTTACACTACTCTCTACCATCTCAGGTAATTTAATCTTACCGAGGACTTCTGGCAAGTCACCCTGAGAACGCCACAACTTCTCAATTACTTGGAAGTTAGGCCCATACTCTACTCCCAAATCGCTGAATTTTTGGTAATAGCCATCAATTTCCATCTCTTGCCTAACTGTTTGCTTCAGGCTAGCCAAATCTAGCGGTGCTTTTGCCACCGGAGCTTTTCCACTCAAAAGATAACCTTGGGCATGGCGAGTCCATATTTCATGATCATCAACATTATTATCTGAGTTTTTGCGGCTAAAAATCCCAAATTCATACCCTGATTCATTGGGTGTTAATACCAATTGAACGGAGACTGCTTCTTCAGGATTCAAAACTAGCGATTGCTCAATCAGGAATTCTTCAACTACCAATGATGGGTGATTCTCCTGCTCCTTCCCCCCAAAGATTTGCGCTCCTGCTGCTAAGACTATCTCTACATAAGCTGCGGTGGGGAAAATGACTTTCTCGTAGAGAGTATGATCTGCTAAATATGCAGGGAAATCTGAGCTGAGTTGACTTTCAAAAACTATTTGTTGATTTTTCAGAGCCGCACTCCGAATTCGTTGACCTAGTAGAGGATGATGCCTATTCTCCATTCCCGATTCCATTTGAGGTTGTCTTTGTGCAACATCAATCCAGTAGCGCTCTCGCTGCCAAGGATAAGTTGGTACTGCCACTTGGCGGTGACTAGAGTCGCGGTGGAAGTTCTCCCACTCTACCGCTACGCCCCTTACATACAATTGACCCACTGCCTGAAGCAGTCCTTGCCAATCGCTTTGCTCTAGTTGTAGCGTCGGCAGCCAGGTTCCATACCCTGATGGCAAGCACTGACGACCCATTCCCAGCAATATTGGCTGCGGACCCATCTCCACAAATATGTCTATGCCTTCTCTGTGTAATGTCTCAATTCCAGAGGCAAATCTTACTGGTTTGAGGACATGATCTACCCAATATTCGGGGTCAGTGGGTAAAACGCGCTCAAAATTGCCCGTGACATTGGAGATAAAGTTGAGTTTGGGTTGATGGAATGTTACTTGTTGCACTACTTGGCGAAAATCTGGCAGCATTGGCTCCATTAATGTTGAATGGAAGGCATGGGAAACTTTTAAGCGCTTATTTTTTATGCCCTTACTTTCTAATTCCCGCACTACCCGACGTACTGCTTCCGCTGCACCAGAAATGACTACACTATTGGGACCGTTGATGGCTGCGATGCTTACTGAGTCCAGTCCTTGCAGTGCTTCTACTACTTGTTCTAGAGGAGCTAATAGGGATACCATTTCGCCGTTGGATGGCAGTTTTTGCATTAAACTGCCTCTGGCTGAAATCATTTTCAAGCCGTCTTCTAAGGAGAATATCCCTGCTACGCAAGCTGCTACGTATTCCCCAACGCTATGACCGATGACTGCGCTTGGTTCAATACCCCAGGATTTCCATAATTCGGCCAGGGCGTATTCTATGGCAAACAAAGCTGGTTGGGTGTAGGCAGTTTGCTCTAAAAGGGAATTGTCATCATTTTGGTAGAGGATTGAGAGCAGCGATCGCTCTTGATTGCCGATGGTATTTAAAATTTCCTGGCAGCGCTCTAGAGATTTGCGAAATGTTGGTTGTGTTTCGTATAGCTTCCGTCCCATCCCTAGATACTGGGAACCTTGACCTGTAAATAGAAAGGCAATTTGAGGTTGATTTTCGCTCTTGCTGCCTCTGTACAAATGAGTGGTTTCCGCTCCTCCCAGATGAGCTAATAATTTTTCCCGTGCTTGAGAAACTGAGTCGGCAACCACAGCTAAACGTTCGTGGAAATGAGTCCGCCGAGTATTAGTTGTGTAACAGATGTCAGCCCAGTCTAAGTTGGGATGAGTGGCTAGGTGTTCTGAGTAGTTGCGAACCATCTGCTCCATTGCAGGTTTGGTCTTGGCACTGAGGGTGAGCAGATGTTGGGGGCGCGGTGCAGTTTCGGATTCGCTTTTTGCTGCAACTGGCGGTGCTTCGGAAAGGACTATATGAGCATTGGTACCGCTAAACCCAAAGGAACTGATTCCAGCAATTCGTTGTTTATTGACTGTTGACCACGGCATTAATTCCGTGGGTACCTTGATCGGTAGCTGCTCCCAAGCAATATAAGGGTTAGGTTTCTCAAAGTGCAGGTGAGGTGGAATCTGTTTGTGTTGTAGGGAGAGAACAACTTTGATCAGACCTGCCATACCAGCCGCTGCTTCTGGATGTCCGATATTGGTTTTCACGGAGCCTACGATCAGGGGCTCTTCCCTCTCACCAAAGAGGCTACCCAAGGCATTTGCTTCAATTGGATCTCCCAAGGAAGTGCCAGTACCATGAGCTTCAATATAGCTAACTTCCTTGGGCTTAACACCTGCATTTTTCAGTGCTTGATGAACTACCGCTTCCTGAGAAGGTCCGCTAGGTACTGTCAGACCGCCACTCGCCCCATCCTGATTGATGGCTGAACCTCGAATTAATGCTAGGATGTTGTCCCCATCACGGATGGCTTGACTAAGGCGTTTTAAAACAACAACACCACAACCTTCACTGCGAACATACCCATTTGCACTAGCATCAAAGGTTTTACAACGACCATCTGTTGCAAGCATCCGCGCTTTTGTGAAATTGATGCTGAGAGTTGGTGCTAGGAGTAGGTTCACACCTCCAACTAAAGCTAGGTCGGATTCTTTGTTACGCAAGCTATTTACAGCTAGATGCAGTGCCACAAGGGAGGAAGAACAAGCTGTATCTACCACCATGCTTGCGCCTTTCAACCCCAAACTATAAGATAAGCGTCCGGCAGCTGGGCTCAAAAGGGTTCCTGTTCCCAGGTGAGCATCAATTTGAGATCGCGCTTCCGACAGGCGCATAGCATAGTCAAAGGTGCTAATGGCGATAAATACTCCAGTCGGAGTGCCAAATAGCTTTTCTGATGACTGACCGCCATTTTCTAACGCCTCAAAACTTACTTCTAGCAGTAGCCTCTGCTGTGGGTCAAGGGACATTGCTTCCCGAGGTGAGATCCCAAAGAAGTGCGCGTCAAACTTATCCACTTCCGATAAAAAGCCACCATAACGGCTAGACATCTTTCCGGGTGCGTCCGGATTCGCATCGTAACAGGCATCAATCTTCCATCTGTTGGCAGGTATTTCCTGAATCGCATCTACGCCATTTGAGAGCAGGTGCCAAAAAGATTCTGTATCTTTAGCACCTGGAAAACGGCAACTCATGCCAATGATGGCAATAGGTTCTTCTTTTGCTTGCTGAACTGCCTGTAGTTTGGTACGTGCTTCTTCTAGGGCGTTGAGCAACTGTAATGTTGTTGGTTTGGCAGGAGTTTGTGTCATGTTAAATATTACCTAGTAGTTGATTGAGTTCTTCGTACTTGCTGGCAAGTAAGATATCTGCTTCGTCTTCTGGAAGTTCTTCAAATAGTTGGGTGGGTGTCGTTTGGTCTTCTGTTTGCTGGACACTCATATCCTCTAGAACTAGAACCTTTTCCAGCAGATAATTCACCAGTGCTTCTAAAGTTGGATAGTCAAAGAGTAGAGTTGAGCGCAAGGAATGTTCGACACTTTTTTCCAGATAGTTTCTCAGTTCTACTGCCATTAGGGAGTCAAGCCCTAGGTCAAATAAAGACTGTCGTGGTTCAATTCTGGTACTGGCATTTAATCCGATGACATTTCTAATGATGGAACGAACATGATCCATCAAAATTGTTCGGCGTTCATGAGCTAAAGTAGCTTTTAGTTGAGAAACTAAGGCTGGTCGCTCTTGAGATGGTGTAATATTCGTCTGGAAATTTTCCAAGAATGGCGTAATTTTTGGTAGTCGTTCCAAAAATTTTGGCCAGTTCATAGGCAGTAACCCGACTTGATCACAGTCTTCATTCTTGATCAAGTAGTCTAATGCTTGCAAGCCTTGTTCAGTGGGAATAATACCCCAACCTTGGGCTTTCAATCTACCAGTAAGAGTTGCTGCCATTCCTACCTCGCCCCATGGTCCCCAATTTATGCTCAAACTTGGCAAACCTTGTGATCGCCGATAATGAGCCAAACCATCAACGAAGGCATTAGCTGCTGCATAGTTGCTTTGACCTGCATTGCCCAACAAAGATGCGGCGGAGGAAAAACAGACAAAAAAGTCTAAGGGTAAATCTTGAGTCAAGGTATGCAAATTCCAAGCTCCTTGTACTTTGGATGCCATGACTTTTTTGAAGCGAGTAGGTGTTTGCTCCTTCAATAGACCATCATCTAAAACACCTGCGGTATGAACAATTCCACGTAAATTAGGACATACACTCAGTATTTTTTTGACATCTTCCTGATTAGCAATATCTGCATTAATGACCGATACTTTAGTACCTGCTTGCTCTAATTTTTTGATGGCTTCATTAGTTGCTTGTTTTACACCACTCCGTCCCGTCAGAACTAGATGTTTAGCACCTTGTTTAACTAGGGACTCAGCCACCTTTAATCCTAATGCGCCCAATCCTCCCGCAATTAGGTAACTGCTGTCTGATCGAACCGAGCAATTTTCTGGATTCTGAAAACTTAACACCACTTTACCAATGTGCTTGGCTTGCTGCATATAGCGGAAAGCATTGACAAATTCAGTAATTGGGAAAACTTTGGCAGGTAATGGTTTAAGCTTACCTTCCTTAAACAAAGTCATCAGTTCCAACAACATTGCAGGAATGATTTCCGCCCCATCCATCTCTCCTAAATCAAAGGGGAAATAAGCAGCATCAGGGCGTAGTGCTTGCAATTTCTGCTCATCCCAGATTCCCAATTTACCGATTTCTACAAAGCGCCCTCCTTGAGTCAGTACGTCAAAGCTTTGATCGATAAACTTGCCAGTTAGACTATTGAGGATGACATTCACACCTTTTCCATTGGTGTCAGTCATTACCTGATCGGCAAAATCAAGGTTGCGAGAGTTATATATATGTTTAACACCAAGGGACTTTAAAAACTCCCACTTGGGGGGGCTAGCCGTTGCAAAAACTTCTGCTCCCTTCAGTTGCGCTAATTGAAGAGCAGCTTGACCTACACCTCCAGCCGCATTATGAATCAATACTCGGTCTGTAGGTCTAATTTGAGCGCATTTTATCAGTCCGTAATAAGCCGTCAAAAAAGTAACAGGAATTGTGGCCGCCTCTTCAAAAGTTAGCTCGGGCGGCTTCGGAACTACCAATTTTGCTTTAGCCTTGACTACACTTGCTAAACTACCTGATGCGTAGGCAATCACAGCATCACCCGCCTTGAAGCCAGAGACTTGGTTGCCAACACGCTCAATTGTCCCTGCACACTCAAATCCGAACAGTATATCGCTTGCCGAAGCAGCAATACCTAAAGACTCCTCGATTTCGCGCATCATGCCTAACGCCCGCAGCACATCTCTAAAATTAAGTCCGCTTGCCTGAACTTTTATCTCGACTTCATCAGGTGCCAAAGTTGGTGCGGCTAAAGGAACCAAAGTCAAGTTATCGAGCGTGCCGTAGCTGGTCAGCTTCAGTGCTACAGGAGCGATGCTTGGTGTCTGTACAGGTTGGAAATGCTCTAATCTAGCGATATACCGTACCCCATTTCGATAAGCAATTTGGTTTTCTTGATCGGGGGTGAGTAAATCTTGGAGTAAAGATTTAGCTGTTTCATTACGGTGATTACCAGATGGTAAGTCTAAACAAGTAGTTGAAAATTCGGGGTGTTCCAGAGAGATTGTTTTACCCAGTCCCCATATAGGAGCTTGCCAGACGGCAACATTATCATCCTTGAGAGCCGACTGTGACCCTTGCGTGACCAACCACAATTGAGGAGATATCTTAGCTGAAGTCAAAGCTTGAACCAGATGTAGTATTTGCTCGCAGTTGGAATCACATGAGTCATGTTCATCCAGACCCCAAAGGTACACTACACCTTGATAGGATCTATTAGCTAACAATTGCTGCCAGTCGGATAGGTCTGTCCAGTCAATAGCATATTTCTCTGGCTGATATCTCTCATGAGCTTTTTTGGCATAGACGAGGTGTGGTCGCTGTCCACTCGCGCTCAACAATTCAGCCAAGGTTTCAGCTAAACCAGTGCGGTCTGCCAAAATTAGCCAATTTCCTTTGTTTGTTGGGTTGGCAGTCCCTGCTGTTTTTTTGACTTCTTTCCAGACCACTTTGTAAAGCCAATCTTTCCAGGGGTCTTTCTGCTGTAATGCTTGTGATCGAGCCTTTTTCAGTTGCAGGCCGATCGCTTCGGCATAAACTTCACCATCTTTGCCAATTAACTGCAAGTCCGCCTTTAGGATTTCTGCACCAGGCTGAGAATGAAGTTTAACGTAACTGAAAACCTCGCGGTTAGGATGCCGCCAAAATGTGAAATGCGGATAGCCAACTGGTAAATAAGTTTCTGAAAAGTCGGCAGGTAGTGCCGCCAACAGGATTTGGAAACATCCATCCAAGAGGGTCGGATGCCAATGATAGGGCTGGTTGAGAAAGTTTTTGGGCAGATGAATTTGACCTAGGGCTTTCCCCTCAGAATGCCACAAGCGGCGCACGGTTTGGAAGCTTCCTTGATAGACCATTCCTCGGGTGGCGACTTGTTGATAGAAAGCTTTTATATCCTTGTGTTCTTCCAGTCCAGATTGTAAAGCAGTTAAATTCGCCTTTAGTTCTGAAATTGATATATCTTTCCCTATACCAATCTTTCCGGCGGCGTAGCGCGTCCAATTCGGCTCTTCATTAATGAAGACCAAACTGAAAATTTGCCATGAATAGCCTTCTTGATCAGGAGTTAAGAGCAACTGCAATGTCTGAGGCTCTTCTAGCTTGAGAGCTTTTTCAATTGCTACATCCTTAAAGGTTATGGGGCGGTTGCCAAAAAGTTGATTTCCTGCTGCCAAAACCATCTCGAAGTAAGCACTAGCAGGCATAATTGCTTGACCGAAAGCGCGGTGTTCTGAAAGGTAGGGCAGATCGTCGGTAGAAAGGTAAGCCTCAAACTGAACTTCTCCCTGTTTAAGTACAGATGAATAGATCCTCTCTTGTAACAAGGGATGAGCAGAAATTTCACTGCTCTTTCTAGGAGCGCGCTCCTGTTTTACCTCAACCCAACAGCGTTCTTTTTGAAAGGGATAAGTTGGTAATACCACTTTTCGACGGTGTTCGTCTAGGAATAACTCTTGCCAATTGATATTGACACCGCGAACATACAATTGAGCTAAACTTTCGGCTATAGTGGATGATTCTGCACAAGGACGTATACTAGGTAGCCATGTCAGGCGTTTTTCCTGATCAACTAGGCAACTAGCTCCCATGCCCAAGAGAATTGGTTTAGGTCCGATTTCGACAAAGCATTCTATCCCTATCTTTTGTAGGGTATTCATGCCATCGGCAAATCTGACGGGCTGACGAATATGACGAACCCAATAATCGGCAGTTGCTATATCTTCCGTTACTTGATCGCCTGTAATATTAGATATTAGGGTAATTTTCGGTAGAGAATATATGACCTCCCCAGCGACTTGAGCGAACGGCTTTAATACTGGCTCCATCAAGGGTGAATGGAAGGCGTGAGAAACAGTCAATTCATGGGTCTTGATCTGCTTTGTTTTCAGTTCGGCTACAATGGAGTCTATGGATGAACTATCACCTGAGATGACTATGCTCTGTAAACCATTGACTGCGGCCACAGAAACTTGTGTACTATAGGATGCGATCGCCGAGTTTATTAGGTCTTCATTGGCGATAGTGCTAACCATTTTACCATCTGCTTCCTGTGGCAGTTGCTGAATTAGTCTTCCACGGGTTGCGATCAGCTTTAATCCATCCTCTAGGCTAAACACTCCTGCCACACAGGCGGCGACATACTCGCCCACACTATGCCCCATAACGACATCTGGGACGATCCCCCAGGATTTCCACAACTCGGCCAGAGCATATTCAAAGGCAAACATCGCCGGTTGTGTGTAAGCTGTAAGATCAATAATATTTTCTGGTTGTTCGGGATAAAGTATGGAAAACAAGGATCGGTCTAAATGAGAGCGCAGTATTTCATCACATAGCTGCAACGTTTGGCGAAATACAGGTTGCGTTTCATAAAGTTCGCGACCCATGTCAACGTATTGTGACCCTTGTCCGGTGAACAAGAAAGCGAGCTTTGGTGCTGATTGGTAGGCATCACCTTGGATTGTGCCTGTAATTTTTTCACCCTTGATAAAACCATCCAGTTGTTGGCAAATATTTTCTTTCGATTTAGCAACAATAGCTAAACGATGGGCAAAATGGGAGCGTCCAGTGGTAGCTGTGTAGCAAATATTTGCTAAAGCATCCTCTGTTTTTTCTAAGAAGGTTAAATAACGATGTGCGAGATCGTTTAGGGCTTTTTCGGTCTTAGCAGATAAAGTAAGTAAATGGTATAACGGTTCAGTTCCCTGGCTAGAAAGCTCTACTTGCGGTAGCTGCGGTGCTGCTTCTACAATTACATGAACATTAGTTCCACTCATCCCAAATGAACTAACACCTGCCAGCTTTGGTTCATGTTCTGGCCAAGGCATCAATTCAGTTGGTACAGTAACTGGCAATTTATGCCAAGGAATACGCGAATTAGGTTTATCGAAATGTAAGTTGGGGGGAATATGATTGTGTTGAAGCGAAAGTATAACTTTAATCAAACTAGCTACACCTGAGGCTGCCCCTAAATGCCCCATATTGGTCTTCATAGATCCAATAACCAATGGGTCTTGACGATCTTGACCTAATACTTTTGCTAAAGCTATGACTTCAATGGGGTCGCCTAAAGGCGTTCCTGTTCCATGGGTCTCAACATATTGCACTTGTCTAGGCTCTATACAAGCATTTTCTACAGCTTTGTGCAGCATTGCTTCCTGGGCAGCACTAGCAGGTGTTGTCAAAGTCAGGCTGTATCCATCATGATTGACTACTGAGCCTTTAATTGTAGCCAGGATCGGATCACGATCGCGCAGAGCGTCAGAGAGACGTTTGAGAATAACAATACCACAACCCTCTCCTTGGACGAATCCATCAACTGAGTCTGAAAAGGTTTTGCAGCGACCATCTTTGGCTAAGACATTCATTTGACAGAAACCGACCGCTAGCTTAGGAGAGAGTAGTAGACTGACTCCACCAGCTATAGCTAGGTTAGATTCGCGATTATGCAGAGATTGACAAGCCAAATGGACTGATACTAATGCGGAAGAACAAGCTGTATCAATTTGCATTGTTGGTCCATGCAAATCCAACAGATATGCAATTCTTCCTGCTGATAGACTTCGTAAATTACTTAAGGTGGGGTAAGCATTAATTTCACTAGGTTTGACCGTATAAAAACGTTCTGCTGAGTAATCATCCCAATGAATACCTACAAACACACCTGTTTGACTACCTGCCAAAGACGTGGGTGCAATTCCAGCGTGTTCGAGAGCTTCCCAACTTACTTCCAGTAGCAACCGTTGTTGTGGGTCTAAGCCCGCTGCTTCTCGTGATGCCATGCGAAAAAATTCAGCATCAAACTCTTCTATCTCATTTGTATCTAAGAAACCTCCAGCCCGTGTATAAATCTTACCCGGCATAGGAGTAGGATCATAGTATCTATCAAGATCCCAGCGAGAAGAGGAAACATCTGTGACGGCATTTACACCGTTACGCAACAATTGCCAGAATGCTTCTGGGGTGTCTGCCTGTCCAGGGAAACGACATCCCATACCAATAATCGCAATTGGTTCCTGCTGAGGATTTTCTAGAAGATAAGACTCATGATCAGAGTAAGTGGTTTTGTTCATGATTGATTTCTTTGAAACATGGTTAAAGGCATACCGGAGAGAAGCTTTCTAAAAGCTTAGGACTAGGGTCTTGTAAGCTTAGTTCTAGTTATGCTATGGCATCAACTTACCAAGTATGTAACCTTTGATATTGTCAATTGTTTCGAAATTTTTTAATACGAGTTCTTCGGGTTCCCAAAAAATTCCAATTTCTTCTTCAACAAAGCGAACTAATCGGAACAGATCCATTGAGTCAACAATCCTTTGCTCAATTATCTTTAAGTTGTTGGTTAGAACCAAGTTGGGTTGATCGTATGCCAACTCTTGGCTGATAAATTCCTTGATCATTTGTTCGATCTTTTCTGCTGTCATGGTAATATTTTGCGTCATGATACTGTCTCCTGAGATAATTGAACTTTGTCTATCTTGCCAGTGGAAGTTTGGGGCAAAGCGTTACGGAACTCAAACAAGTCGGGAACCATATATTTAGGAAGCCGCTCTGCACAAAAGGATTTTAAAGTCTGTGTAGTAGGAATTTCTTGTGTAGCTTTATCATCAAGACGTACTACCACAAAAGCCTTAATCCGGTTACTAATTTCATTGTCAGGTATGGGGATTACTGCGACTTCTGCCAGTGCCGGATGGCTATATAAAACGCTTTCTATTTCACCTAATTCAATGCGGTAGCCCCGACTCTTAATCATCCGATCTCGACGACCTAAAAAAACATAGTTGCCATAGGAGTCTTGTTTGACAAGATCCCCGGTGCGGTAAATCATCTCAGATCCCAAACTAGGATGCAAAGGGAAGGGAACCCGTACTTGAGCAGTCTTTTCAGGTAAATCCCAATAGCCTGTCATCAACCCAGGTCCGCGCACACAAAGCTCACCCACTTCACCTCTAGCTACCAATTCATCACTTGTACTCAAGACAAAAACTTCAGTGTTAGCACAGGCTTTTCCAATGGGAATTGCTTCGGTTATTTCAGTATCAAGCGGTGAGACTTGATAATATGTGCAAACGTTTGTTTCCGTTGGACCATAGAGGTTGTAATAGCAAGCATGGGGAATATGCACCATTAACTGGCGCAAATATTTGTTGGGAAAAACTTCACCTGCAAACAAAATGCTTCTAAGAGTGGGGTAGGTATGCTCCTCTAATCGTCCATATAGGACTAAATTAGTCAGAATGGAGGGGACTGAATACCAGATCGAAATCCTTTCTGCGGCAATGAATTTGGCTAGATTAATTGGAAAGACCGATAAAGCGGCTGAGAGTAGAATGATCGTTCCTCCCGCTTTGATAGTTGTAAAGATATCAAAGATGGAAAGATCGAAATGAAATGGCGCATGACTGGAAACGCGGTCTTCTGCTGTAACCTGAAATGTGTCATAAGCCCAATCCACAAAGGTGAGAGAGGCGCGATGGCTAATCATTACCCCCTTGGGAGATCCTGTTGAGCCAGATGTATAAAGAATATAAGCCAAATCATTTTCAATCAGATTTGGATCTGGCGGTGGACTGCAAGGAGCTTGTAAAACCTCTGACCATGTAACGATTTTTCCCGACCACTGTGTTGGTTGATCGCCCTCATCTACGATAATTGCACTATTGAGACTCTGCAAATCCTCTAAGGCGCTAGTGCCTAAAGCATCTATTTTTTGCTTTGTCGAAATCAGTGTCTTGATCTGACAGTTTTTAATGATAAAGGCAATTCGCTTTACTGGAGCGTAAGGATCTAAGGGTACATAGGTGGCACCGCTCTTCAATATGCCAAATATAGCAATAACAGCTTCAATGGACTTATCGAGGTAAATGCCAACTCGGTCGCCCCGCCCTATGCCTACACTGCTCAAGGTATGTGCCAACTGGTTGCTGTTCTCATCCAACTGACTATACCTGATATTGCGTTCTTGTTGCTCTACGGCAATGCGATCGCTATGGATTTGAGCACTACCCCTTAACAAATGATGCAGTAAATATGACATAATGCTGCTACTTTACAATCCCAAGAATTTCGCAATAACGACTCGCTGAATATCGGATGTGCCAGAGTAAAATTTACTACCGATAGCATCTCGCAGTTCTCGTTCTAACTCTGTATTCGTTAAATAACCATATGCACCATGGATCTCGATTGCTTCGAGACATGACTGAACCCAAGCTTCACTAATGTACAAATTAGCCATGGATGCTTCCAGAAGAGCCATTTGCCGATTTTGTTTCATCCAAGCAACTTTGTACAAATAAGACTTGGCATTCTCCAACCGCAACTTCATCTCCACTAATCTGTTAGCAACTGATTGAAATTTTCCAATGGCTTGACCAAATTGCTTGTGGGTTCTCGCGTAACGAACTGACTGTTCCAATAATCGTTCCATTGTTCCTACAGCACAGGACAGAATAAATCCCCGCTCCCACTCCATACTGTGGTTAAATATGGCTAGACCTGCTCCTTCCCCACCTAAACGATCACTGACAGATACTTCACAATTTTCTAAGGTTAATTCTGTTATTTCAGCCGTACGTACTCCCATTGTAGACATACGTTTATGGACAACTAGACCAGGAGTATCTTTTTCAATTATAAACGCCGTCAAACCCTCTTTTCCTAAGTCTGGATCTGTAGTAGCAAAAATAATGAAGATATCTGCAAAACTGCCATTGGTTACATAGTGTTTGTGTCCGTTAAGAATGTATTTATCTCCATGTTTTCGAGCCGTTGTCTTGAGGCTATAGATATCTGACCCAGCTTGTGGTTCACTGGCGGCGTGGGATGCAATCCAACCTTCCCGACAAAGCAATGGGAGATACTTTTCCTTTTGTGCTTCATTCCCAAAAGTCAGTAGGGGCATTTCACCAGCCCAAATGTGTGCACTCATCGCAAACATTAACCCATTATCCTTACAAGCATATCCTAGCCCTTGTAAGCCATAAGCGATAGTGAGTATATCAAGTTCTTGTCCACCATAACGTGTAGGTATAGGCCATCCGTGAATACCAAAGTCGCAGCATTTCTTCCAGGCCTCCCGATTGAATATCCCTTCTTTATCCTGTTCAATTAGATCGGAAGCTAATGACTGTTGAGCAAAATGAATAACCTTTTTTTTAAATTCAATTTGCTGATTGTTCCAAGGAAAATCCATTATGCCCTCTACAATTTTAGTTGATTTATTGCCTGTCTCCCATATATACATATATAGGATTTTTCACAGTGCTTTAATTATCGTTACGTACTGTGTCTATGTTTCTTAATACCAGGTTACCAAAATCATGGTATTAGGACTTACCCATTGACAGGATTAACTAAATATGTGATATGATAGAGCCCTGGCATTTTTACGTGATTGTTTGATCATTTTTCAGCGGTTGCTATTGATCGGAAGTTAATCGCCAAAAGCCTGAAACTACCAAATATCGTTCACACATATCATGGTTAATTTGTACAGTAGGTATGTCCTAGCAACATTATTTTTCGGTGATTTTTGGGCGAACTGCTTGCAATAGGGCAACCCTATCGCCAAGTAAGTCAGCGTTAAATAATCAATGTGTGTCACGAAATGTAAATTAACTAAATACCTTATTAATAAAGGTATTTCACGGCTTTTACAAATATCAGCATACCTCGATTTTATTTTGCTGACTTACTTATTCCTCTTCCATTAAACTGGGAATTACAAAAAGAATTGCCTAACTGTAAAATACAGAATGTGATAAAGGTTTGAAACTTTTTTATTAATAATAGAATATAGTAGATATTTTGTTATTAATCAATTGCTTTAACCTTTATTTAACAAGGGTTTCAAATTTTGCGTTGCCCAGAGTCATAAAAAAGGATTATGTGCCTAAACTTCATACTCAAAAGCATGAAGGGACGTAATTTATTGCACTCGCAAATGGTAAGTTTGTATTTACAGGGGGTAACTTCTACATTCTTAAAATCAACCAGTATGTATGATGTTTACGAATGTTTTAAAAGGTTACTTAGAAGCACGCTCCCAAACTATGGCAGGAGTTTGTAGCTTGCCATCCATCATTTCTGGAGCATGGCTTAGTACCAGCTTTCCGTTTTCAAATTTATACATACGCACTTGATCAGTACCAATATAATTTGGAAACAAGCTAACTTTAACATGATGAGTTACAGTAGTGCCCGTAACAGTATATGTACCACAGTAGGCAATATATGTTTGTACTGCCTGTGCTTGTTCTTGTAACGTTCCACCCAAAATATCTCCTGAAGGGAAATTAGGACGATCCTTTTTTGAAAGGGTCGCGCACATATATCCATCTGGATTGTAGACAATGTAACCAAGGGCATCTTTGCCATAGGGATAACTTAAGTTACCCTGTGGATCTTTGTTTGACCACGATAATAGCCGCCAAGTTCCTAATACCTTTTTTTTGGCCGACAGATCAGATCTGGATATCTTATGGGGAGCAAATTCTTTTCCTGCTTGGTTAGTAGTACCTTGTTGGACAGAATTAGATTTTAACTCTCGAGCCTCAATTGGACATACACCGGATACAATTAAGGCTGCTGTCAAACCTCCAGAAAACCATTGTATAGCATTCCGTTGGAGACGACTTACTTTTGTTACTGATCTTTTGTGCTGCTGAGCGGTAGCTTTACTGAAATACATAGAAACATGTTTCAAAGTTTGTTCCTTCACAGTTTATTCCTCAATGGTGTAAGAATGCTAATACTTGTCCTGGTTGATTAGGATTTAGGACAAGTTTCTTTATTCATTTGACAGTGCTTACTGTAACATAGGTGATATTCTGACGCAAGAATTAAATAATAAATAAATAATAAATTTTTACAACTTTTCTTGAAATGCCTGAAACCATTATTATCAATGGGCTACAGGCTTAACAGACCACCAATAGATGGGTAATTTGACGAAGCTATCGTTGTCAAGGTAGTATTCATGATCACGCCAAAAAAATATCATCATTTATTTTATGCAGACAGAAATACTTAATCTCTGGGTTAAATGCTACCAGTCCAATCCAGAAGCCAATTTACGTCTATTTTGTATACCCTACGCAGGAGGTGGGGCATCAGTTTTTCGACTATGGGCTCAAGAATTGCCGTTAAATGTAGAGGTTTGTGCTATTGATCTGCCTGGAAGAGAAAAGCGGATGGGAGAAAAACCAATTTCAAATCTTGAATCTCTAACAGAGATATTAGTCGAGGTTTTCCTACAACATTTGGATAAGCCATTTGCAATCTTTGGCCACAGTATGGGAGCGCTCATTGCTTATGAACTATCCAGGAAACTCCAACAGAAAAATATCAATCCAGTTTATTTATTTGTCTCAGGTCACTCTGCTCCTAACGTACCCGAATTATATCCACCTATTCATTTGTTACCTGATGCAGAATTTACTGAAAAATTAAGCAAGATTTACAATGCCATACCAGATACAGTCTTAAAAGACAAAGACCTGATGGAGTTGTTTTTACCTGTCTTGCGAGCAGACATGACTTTAGTTGAAACACATATCCATTCCCAAAGTGAGCCTCTTGATTGTCCCATTTTCGCTTTAGGTGGTCTTGAAGATAAAGAAGCCAATTACGATTCTCTAGTTAATTGGCATGAGTACACTCGGGGATCATTTTCAGTACAAATGTTCCCAGGTGGACATTTCTACCTCAATGAAAATAGACAAGCTTTGTTGGAGTTCTTATCTCAAACGCTAAAAGACTTATAAATCCCACAAAGTATTTTTGACTTGATATCTCTTTTACTCAACCTCTGACCTTGGAAACATCCTTCTGAGTAAGAGTCGCCATAACTTACTCCTCGATCTATGAACCAAAAACTTCCAGACCGATATAGCTTTATCCCCCGCTATTTCCGACTGGCTCTAGCCAACGTCCTATCCAGTATTATGATTCCATTGGCAAATATAGTAAGTGTCATCTTTTTGGGTCATCTTGAGGAAATCCGTCACTTCGCTGGAGTTAGTATTGCTGCAAACCTGCTGAATTTTCTCTATCTAGCCTTATTCTTTTTACGTATGGGAACTACTGGTCTCACAGCACAGGCAATCGGACGAGATGACAGAGAAGAGACATTGTTAGTGGCTCTACGTAACGGTTTGATTGCTCTAGTCATAGGTATCGCCCTCATCCTCTTACAATATCCTTTGGGAGAACTTGGGTTTGCTCTGCTAAGTGCTGACCCAGAGATAAAATCTTCAGGCCTTGCCTATTTCAACACCCAAATTTGGGGAGCACCTGCAATCTTACTCAATTTTGTGCTAATAGGTTGGTTTTTAGGACGAGAAAAAAATAGCTTAGTTGTGCTACTTTCAGTCCTTGGCAATGGCAGCAAAATTCTACTTGACTATGTATTTATTATCCACCTGGGATGGGAAAGTCAAGGGGCAGGAATCTCCTCCGCTACAAGCCAATATTTATCGTTATTATTAGGATTGATATTTTTTTGCAAGGAATTTCAGTGGCTGGAAATTCGCTCTCTATCTGGAAAAATATTGGACATTTCAGCTATGAAATCTAACTTGCTTCTCAATACAAATATCCTGATCAGCAATTGTATTTGTCTGTTTGCCACATTAATATTCAACTATCAAGGAGTCCAAATGGGGACGTTGATTTATGCTCAAAATACCTTAATGTGGCAGATATTTAGCTTTAATACATATTTTGTAGAGGGAATGGGATTCGGTACAGAAGCTTTGGTGGGAAACTTTAAAGGAAAAGGATCTTCACAACAATTAGCTCCCTTAGTAGGTTTTTCTATCTTAGCTGCCCTTGTAGTAGGACTGTTTTTTGGTGGAGTATGTGTACTATTTCCAGATACTGTTTTTAGCTGGTTCACTAACCACACCGAAGTAACCTCAAATATAAATACTTTTCTTCCTTGGTTGCAACTTACTTTGGCATTGAGTTCAATCGGTTTTGCGATGGAAGGATATTTCTTAGGTTTAGCCCAAGGATACACCCTACGCAATGTTAGCTTAGTTGCTCTTGCAGTTGGGTTTATACCTGCTAATTTGGCTGCCATGAAGTTTTCCAGCAACCATATCTTGTGGTTAAGTATATCTTTATTTTACGCAGTTAGAATGGTGATGTTTTTGATAAATTTGCCCAGTACATTTAGTGATGATATTGATGAGGGTGATGTTCCGGTTACTGCTTTAGAGGTGAAATAGAAATATCACTGGTTGCTGGAGTTTAGTGTGGGCTTCCCAATTCATCGGGAA
>NZ_PGEM01000018.1:0-10530 GCF_002934005.1 Cuspidothrix issatschenkoi CHARLIE-1
ACAGAGTTCTTTAGTGGCTAATGTTTCTGTTCAACAAGATAAAATTACCTTGGCTGATAATCGAACTTTGCCAATAATTGATCGTCAATCTAATCCTGAACTTTTTTATCGGATCACTTTAAAAGATGCACCAATAGGTAAAAAATTATCTCTTACTTGTAATTGGATTGATCCTAGTGGTCAAATTGTTAAACAAAATAACTATCAAACCCGTGAAATTAAAACTTCTATTTGGGATACCTATTGTCGTTATACTATTAATTCTACTGCAAATGTAGGTAATTGGAAAGTAGAAACATTACTAGAAGGAAGAAAAATTAGCGAAGAAACATTTATAGTTAAATAAGCTGTTGTGCATTTAGTTTGTATGACCGAGATCCCCAACTTTTCTTATTGTGTCCATAAATGATCAATTGATCTTAGAATTCGGGGATCTTATACCCTCACCTGAATTTTTAAATAATTTGTTAAAATATATTATACTCATCAATAAATTATAGTTTAAACTATATGTTTCCCTATCATTTTATCGGTTATTGGGGTAATCAAAAACAAGAATTTCTGCACCAAAAATGGACAGGAATAAAAACAGAAAGTAAGGCAGAAAAATTTGTTTGCAGTATTATTTATATAGGTTGTAATTCTGTGCCGACTTTACCAGAAAATACCATTGCAGCTATGTCAGCGTCTGGATTTTCTGAACCTGATACTTGGGTAAGATTAGAAGCAGATAGGTTAATTTTGGGTAGAGAAGCATTTGGACAAGTTCCTTTATTTTGGACTCAACAAAATAATGTAATTTGGTTTGCTTCTCAATTAAAATTACTTTTAGAAATCAGAGAAAAACCAGAAATTAGTATTGCTGGTTTATATGGTTATAGTTGTTTTTCTTATATTCCCAATCCTTTAACTCCTGTAAATCAGATTTTTTCTGTAGCTGCGGGAAATGAGGTAATTTTTGATATTGATAATATTGGTTATCCTGACGTTAGAAAAGTTTATCAATGGAATGAATTACAAGAACAAATTAAAGATGAAAATACCGCAATTTCTCAATTACAAAAATTACTAAAAAATTCCATAGAAAAACAAATTACTGATTTAAAAGATGAACCTGTAGGAGTTTTCCTATCTGGTGGTTTAGATTCCTCAATAGTTGCTGCTTTATTAGTACAAGCAGGGGTAAAAGTTCGCGCTTATGCTTTAGATTTTGGTCAGTTTGGTATTTCTGAATATCCCTATGCGGAACAGGTAGCGCAGTTTCTGAATATTCCTTTAATTAAAGTTGATGCTAGTCCCCAGAATATTAAAAATGCCATTATTCCCACTGTTAAAGCTTTAGATTTACCTTTTGGTGATGGTGTCACTGTTCCTTTATATTTGTTAAATAAAGTTGCTTCTCAAGAAACTCAGGTGATTTTTAATGGTGAAGGTGGTGATCAATTATTTGCAGGTTGGACAAATAAACCTTTAATTGCTGCGGGTATTTATCAAGCTGAACATCCTCAAAAAAATGAAAGTTTTATTCACCAATATTTGCGAACTTTTCATCGTCTTTGGGGTTATGAAAAACAGGTTTATCAGCCAGAAATTTATACCCAGATTCAAAGTTTAAATGCCCAGGAATGGCTATTAGATGCTCTTGATGCTCGTTTTTGTCCTTCCTTATTACATCGTTTGCGTCGTGCTAGTTTGATGTTAAAAGGAGCGCAAAATATCCATCCCCGTGCGACTGCGTTGGGATTTACTCAGGGGTTAAATGTGCGATCGCCTTTTTGTGATTTACTATTAGCAGAATGGACTTTTCAACTATCTGGAGAACTCTGTTTACAAGGTGCTTGTGAAAAGTATATACTCAAACGTGCTGTAGAAAATTGGCTACCATCAGAAATTGTTTGGAGACAAAAGCGGGGTATGGGTGTTCCCTTAACCTCTTGGTGTGTAAAGAATTTTTGGCATGATATCGGTAATTGGCTAAATCCTGGTATACTAAAGGCAGAAAATATTTTTTACCCTGATATAGCAGCACAAATTATTACAGGACAATTAGGAGGAAATATTCAAGGACGGCGGATAGGTGAGATACTGTGGTTACTGATGATGTGGGAACTTTGGTATACTCACGTTTTTGGAATCAAACTAGGTTCAAAGTCTTGGAATCATCCATTTTTATTCCCTAATTGGTTATGGAAACAATACAAAAAATTCCAACCTTAACAACTCCATTTTCGCTAGAACTCGCTCAGGAATTATTACAAATTTACGGTTCTCCTTTATATGTTTATGATGGCGATATTTTACGCCAGACTATTTCCCATATTACCAAATCTTTCACTTATCCCCGCACCCAGTTTCATTTTGCGAGTGTCACAAATGGCAATGTTGCATTATTAAAAATCTTTAAAAATGCTGGTTGGGGACTTCATGCAAATACCCCAGGAGATATTTATTTAGGTTTAAATGCTGGTTTTGCACCCCATAATATTGTGTATAGCGGCAGTAATTTGAATCGGGAGGAAATGTCACAGGTTTTAAATTGGGGTGTGACTACTCTGAATTTAGATAGTATTTCTCAGTTGCGTTTGTTGTGTAAAGTTTTTTTAGATTACCCACAGGAAAAGTTAAATATTGGTTTACGTTTAAATATTTCAGGAGATAGTCGCATTGGTGTTAGTTTAGCTGATTTTAATCAAGCTGTTGCTATTGCTAAAAAGGCAGATTTAAAAATTACAGGATTACATTTTTATCGGGGTACAGGAACTAACGCGACTTCTGCTTTTACTGACGCAATTGATCAGATTTTAGAGATAGGACAAAATTTACCAGATTGGCAATATTTAGATTTTGGTGGTGGTTTTGGTTATCCCTATCATCATCAAGGTGCAGCTTTTAATTGGCAAATATTTGGAGATGAATTAAGTAAAAGAATTAGCAACTTAGATAAAAATATTAATTTAATTATTGAACCAGGACGTGCTGCTGTAGCTGGTTGTGGAACAATGTTAGCAAAGGTTGTATCTGTAAAATGGCAAAATCAAAAACAAATTGTTGGTGTAGATTCTACTATAGCTAATATTTCCGTTCCTGCTGTACATGGAGGTTATCGAGAAATCGTAAGTTGGAAAAATCCAACTTCTGAAAATTATCTCACTGATATTTGTGGAAATACCACATATTCACGAGATTATTTAGGTAAAAATTGCCAATTCCCCGCTTTAGAAATTGGTGATATTATCGCTATTTTAGATGTTGGTGCTTATGGTTATGCAATGTCATCTCACTTTTTACATCGTCCTAAACCTGCGGAGATTTTATGGGAAAACTGGAAACATCGTTTAATTAGAAAACGTGAAGATTACAGCGTTTTACTAAATAATCAAATCTACTAACTCCAGATCCCCGACTTCTCAGATAACTTATTCATTTAATGACAAGATTTAAACAAGAAGTCGGGGATCTTCAACACATTACCCATTACCCATTACCAAAAAAACCTATGAAATGCATTAACTGTGGAACTGAGAATAATTTAAAAGACAGAACAGGAAATCAAGGAAGATGTAAACAGTGTAATCATCCTTTTGCTTTTGAACCAACAACAATGGGAACTGCGAAAATTACAGATCCTATGTTTGCTAAAATATTAGCTGATATTTCTGCTAACAATACTTTATATTTTACACCCAAACAACTGTTATATTTTCTAGAAAATCGCATCCGACGTAAAGCATCTTCAGTTGGAGGAAATATCGGTTTATATATATTCTTCAACATTTGGGTAACGTTTTTTTTTGGAGGATTTACCAGTGCATTTTTACCTAATTCTTTCCTAGTTTGTAATTTAATTTTTCAGGTAATCACAATTATTTGTTTATATCAACAAACTAAATCTCCTCAGCTCAATTATACAGGACGTAAAGCTAGTGCAAAATCTTTAAAAATTGTTGGTATTGTGATTTTATTAGTAGGAAGTTTGATTAGTTTTCTACTAAAATCTCCACCAATTATGATTGCTGTAATTATTTTAGGAGGTTCAGCATTATTTCTCAGTCAACAAAAAATTGATCCTGCTACAAGTATTCAAGATTTGATAGTTTCTCTGTCCTCTGTGGAAGGTTGGTTAACAAAGTGGCAGGAGATTAATGGTACAATTGATAAAGTATTACCTTCTGTACAACAACAAATCATTTCCGAAGTTGATTCAACATCTATAAATCCTGAAGTTACAGCTTATAGTTTTGATAGATTGGTAGTGTGTGATAGTGCTAATATTGCACAATTATTAATTGCTAATAACTTCCATTTTGAAAATAACTGTGCAATTTTGAGTATTACTGGTTATCCTCAAAGCATTTTTACCACAACTATGGAAATGGTTAAACGTAACCCAGATTTACAAGTGTTTGCTTTACATGATTGTAGTCCTAAAGGTGTTAGTTTAGTCCATCATCTTCGTAGTAGTGAAACTTGGTTTTTAAATAATGATGTCACAATTATTGATGTAGGTTTATTACCTCGTCAAATTCTGGCAAATAAGCGGGGAATGTTTGTCCAAAATACAGATTCTTTAGCTAAAAAAGCTACAGAATTACATTTAGAAATTCGTGAGACGCTATCTAAAGAAGAATTAGTTTGGTTAGATGCTGGTAATTTTGTTGAGTTAGAATCTTTTAGTCCACAAATTTTAATTAAAGTTCTCAGAAATGGTATTTCTGGAAGTCTGAATTTAGCAAGCGATGATAGTAGTATGATTTTGATTGGTGATTCTGGTAATGATATTTATATTGTTGAAAGTTTTGGTTAAGTGGAAATAGGTGCTAAGAAGTTTTTTGTTTTTTTCTAATTGCACGAGCAATTAATGGAGCTTTCTTTTCTAATCCTGTTAAAGTAATCTCACTATTAAGATACATCTGATACCATGCTTGGCGTTGACGAATAACTCTTTCATCATCCTGTAAATGTAATCTTTGTAAAGTAAATTCAGCTTTTTGGCGTTGATGTGGTGGTACTGTATCAGTCATGACTAATTGTAGGGAAGGTAACAAAATTTCAAACCAATCATCTTCAACTTCAAATGGATCAAGAATCTGATTATCTAGAGTACCTTTACTACTATTAATCCAACCAGAAATAAAACAGTAATTACTCCATTCGTAAGCTAAATGACGATGATTTTCACAAGACAAAAAATGGTCTACAGTTCCCACAGGTTCATACATTACACTATAACCACAAAGATTATTAAAACCATCAGCTAAATCACTTTTGAATTTTGACCAATAATCTCTTGGTCTTTTTTTGGGATCTGGATTTTTTGCTAACCAGTTATTACCTGGTTGTCTTGCTTTTTTATCAAAATCTGGCGGTTCTGGTGGTGGATTAAACTTTAACATTTTTATTGAATATGATGATTATAAACCTGAATTTCTTCTTTCTGCTGTGACTATCCAACGCGGCCAAAATGGATCATGTCCTGGTAAAAGTTTTAGCAGTTCTTGATGTATTTGTGATTGTGTTCTTAAATGTTCGGGAAAATTACTCATATCATCATCACGCATCCATGCCTCTGCTGCTTCAATTGCGGTTTCTGATTCTTGAGAACGCGCTTGTTTTAGTCCAAATATTTCCGAAGTTAACCATCCTACTGTATCTCCTTGTTTAGTCCAAAAAACCTCATTTAAATCAGCGTTGTTTCCTTGTAGTTCTAATAAAAATAGTTTATCTTGTTCTTCATCAAAAATAGGTTCTAATGAAGCCAGCACAAGTGGAGAATGAGTAGTCACTAAAGTTTGTATTTTCATATTTTGCTGTATATTTTCGATTCGGTAAGGAATGAAAAAAGGCGGAGTAGTAACGACAGGCATCTCTAGTAGAACATCATTTATCACTGATAAAACAGATGGTAAAATCACTCTTTGCCAACGAGGATGCAGATGAGACTCGATTTCATCAATGAGTAAAACTATTTGATTCATTGGTTCTTGCTGCTTTAGTTCAGCAGCTTTTAGGTGTTCAAACCAAGTCCATACCAATAAATAAGCAAGTCCCAAAATACGCTTCATTCCTGCTGATGCTTGGGTAATAGGAATATTCCCGTAAGGAAGATTAATTGTAGGAATATCTCTCACATCATCTACAGATACTCGTGTTGGTTCTCCTATTTCTATCCATTCATCAGGATGGGGGGCAAGTTTTTTAATTACACGAGATAAAATATAAAATGGTGTTTTCTGTGGTTGATTTTGCCAATTTATCCAATCTTGAAGTAGACCGTTACAAAGAGATTTTCTTTTTAGTTTCAATCCGTTCCAAAGTGTATCTGTGGTAAAAATATAGGCATTATCACGGTTACGAAGAGGGTCAAAAACAGAAAAACTTCCATCAACACGAACAAAAATAACTACCTCGTTTAGTTCAAGAGGTAAATGCTCATTTAACCATTTTTGTTCAGAAAAATTAAAGCTACTTTGATAGTCTTTTGCACCATCTTGAGTATTAATTTGGGAGATAATTTCTGGGGTTTGTTCTGTATTTCTTTGCGGATAAGCGGGTTGTTCTACCCAATTTCCGCTAAGTACCCACCAAGCAACATCTAGTAAAAAGCTTTTACCTAGTCCATTATCACCAGTAAAAATGTTGAATCTATCCGCAAATTCAACATCAAATTGAGGAGATGGTCCAACTGACCTTAAATGAAGTTCTTTTAGCATTTGACTATTTCTTTAATCCTGATTTATTCACCTGCAACCAAATTTCCAAACTCACCAATAACCATAGTTTAACACCATAACGCCCCCAAATATCACCTTGAAAATCTAACCAGTTCCGCAATATGTCCTGATTGATATAGGCAGAAATTTGACTATTTCTATTTAACAATAATTTTCGCGCTTCTTTTTGCCAATATTTCCTAAATCCTAATTGTACAGGAACCATCATTCCACTTTTAGGACGATGAATAATGGTATCTGGTAAAATATCCCTGACTGCATTTTTTAAAACGGCTTTTTCTTCCACTCCTGAAAGTTTATATTCTGGGGGAATTTGCATACTAAAATCAACGACTCGCTGATCAAATAAAGGTGATAATCCTTGTAAACCTGCTGCTTGAGTTAAGTTATTTACCTTTGTTAAAATCTGATCTGCACCTTTAAATTTAATATTCAATGTCATTAATCTATTTAAATAATTAACACCGCTATTCAAATCATGGTAAAATACAGATGATTCATTTTTCAAAATTTGCCAAATTTCGGTTTTTAAAAGTTGTGGTAAATCTACAGCACACTTTTGAAAAGATATTAAATAAGCTTGGAGAGAATCTTGATTATTAATGGCACTATATAAACTATTAATTAACATTGGTTGATTTTTTGGACCACCAAAACAAGGATCTCCTCCTTCTCCATTCAGGGTAATTCCTACGTTATCTCGTGCTAGTTTCCCAACTAATAAATTTGGCACTGTTAACGGATCACCTATAGGATCATCCAAATATAACATTGTTTCTGGTAGACGTTCCCACATATCCCGAAAGGTGATTTCTAAGATGTGGTGTTGAGTGTGACAATATTGGGAAACTAAACTAGAAAATTCTAATTCATTGGGTGTTTCTGTACCAAAGTGAATAGAATAGGTATGAACTGGTGCATGATGTAATTTTGCTGTTAATGCGGTAATACTGCTAGAGTCTAAACCACCAGAAAGAAATACACCAACGGGTTGATCTTTCGGTAAATATTCTTTAACAACTTGTTTAAGTAAAGTACGTAATTGATCACCATACCATTCTAAAGGTTGATTTTTATCTATTATTTGTTCTTGGAGTTGCCAATAGTGATAAACTTGATAAGATGGCATTTTTATCAATGTTCCGGGACGAATTTCTTTGATATCTTGCCAAAGAGTTCTTTCTCCTGGCACAAATGCACAACATAAATAATCTCGTAATGCAATGACATCTAAATTATCGCTGCGATGGAATGCAAGGGTGATTAATTTCGGCGCAATCCAGGAAGTTAAACTATGAGTAGTATAATATAAAGTCCTGCTGCCTATGGCATCTCTGACTAAATATAATTCTTGCTTTTCTCGATCCCGAATTACTAAGCTAAACATTCCTATTAATAGGGATAAACATTCAAAATGATACTTTTCCCAAAGTTGAGAAATGATTTGTTGATTACTAATGTTATCGTGATCAAGTGCTAATTTCTGGAGTAATTCTAAACGATTACTTAACCAAATATCACCAACTACTATAAATGTTTGACTAGGGCTAATAGCAAAATTTTCTGGTGTAGAAATAACTGCAAATTGATCATCTTGCCAAATTACATCTTCTCGTAAATTATCTAACTTGCCATAGGCTACAAGCCAGCCAGGATTTAATGTAATATTTGTAACAGGAGATTGTGATTTTTTAGAAAAATTAAATAGCATTAGGTTGGATAATTAATATTTGATTTTTTTTTAGAGGATAATTGATTTACGCTTAGAAATATCTGTACTTTTAGTTTACGTTTCTAATATCAATACCTTGTCCATTTTCTGTAGGTTGGGTTAACCGACAGCGCAACCCAACGGATTTGTTGGGTTTCATGCTATTACTTCGCAACGTTAACGCGAACAACCCAACCTACAAATTAAGGTTTTTTCCAATTTGGAAAAGGCATCCTAATATATAAAGTAATTAGTACACAACAGCGTAAATCAACTATCCATACTCCCAAAATATACAAAGTAGCTAAAAACCTGAGAAAATGGTTTTTTAATTGCTAATTTGTCTAATTAGCAGCTAGTTTCATCATTTCGAGATGGAAGAGAACAGCAGTTAATATCATTTAAACACACTCTTCCCCATTGTAATGCCCAACGCACCAAGGCCACACGGTTATCAGTTTTAGTCTTGGTGAGAATATTACTGATATGGTTATCAACTGTACGTTTACTAATTTCCAGTTTTCCTGCAATTTCTTGGTTAGTTAAGCCAGCGGCCACTAAGTCTATAATTTGCAGTTCTCTGTCTGACAGACTAACATTTGTCCCAGACTCACTTGCAGCCATGACTTACTATTCCTCCCTTGGTATATGTACTCAAGTCTTATTTCTCATTTTAGAAGATTCTTTCCGAGGTAGATAATTTTAAATGTTGCTAATAATACTAATGCAAAGATTTTCTTTTGATTTTAGGTTTGTAGTCATAGAAGCTATAGATCAAATGTGCTTATTGTAACTAGGATTTATAAAAATGTATTTTATTGCTTACCTGAGAAATACCATAGTGTCAAACTAGATTGATAATGCCCCATCGTAAATCAAAAATGATATGAGTAATCCCTCTGTTTTATGTCTTGGCGAAGTTTTGTTTGATTGTTTAGCCAATCAATTAGGGCTGAAGCTAGAAGAAGTCAAATCATGGACTCCCTACCCCGGAGGAGCGCCAGCTAATGTGGCCTGTGCTTTGGTGAAGTTGGGGACATCAGCAGGATTTATTGGTGCAGTGGGGGTGGATGAACCTGGGAACACACTAGTAACATTATTAGCAGATGTTGGTGTAGATATAACGGGTGTACAACGACATTCTACAGCGCCAACGAGACAAGTTTATGTAGTTAGGGATTTGGCGGGCGATCGCTCTTTTGCCGGTTTTGGTAAATACGATACTTCAGAATTTGCTGATACTCGCCTCCAAGCAGCACAATTACTACCTACGCTCTTTGATGAAGCCGATTTTTTGGTAGTAGGAACACTAGAATTAGCTTATCCCGAAAGTGAAAAAGCTGTTTTGCGAGCGTTGGAGTTAGCAGAACAATATGATCTGAAAATTATTCTTGATGTCAATTGGCGCCCTGTATTTTGGCAAGATGAAAATACAGCTAAAACCAAAATTTTGGCATTATTAAAACGATTTGATTTCCTCAAATTGACTAAAGAAGAAGCACAATGGTTATTTGAGACTACAGATCCAGGAGCAATTACTTACAGACTTAATTCCTTAGAAGGAGTTTTAGTGACAGATGGGGAAAATGGTTGCGCCTATTGTTTAGGTGAAAACGAAGGTAAATTACCTGCTTTTGCTATGTCTGTTGTTGATACAACCGGTGCAGGAGATAGTTTTTTAGCTGGATTTATCCATCAATTACAACAAGTAGGAATTCACAGTCTTAAAGATGGAGAAATAGCGAAAAAAATTGTCACCTATGCCAGTGCTGTGGGGGCATTAACTACTATTAAACCAGGAGCGATCGCCTCCCAACCAACTGCCGGAGAAGTAGATGCTTTTCTGGCTTCCCATCAACTTGAATTCAGGGAATAGGGAACAGGGAACAGGGAACAGGGAACAGGGAACAGTATTTATCTTTACTCCTGCCTCCTGCCCCCCCGCCTCCTGCTTCCTGTTATAATCATTTGATATCTACAGGACTTACGCAACTGGCACATTGGTAGGGTGTGGTTCGACAAGCTCACCAACCACGTCAGACTGCATAAATCCTGCAAATAAACAGATTGTTGATATCTGACGCACCC
>NZ_PGEM01000018.1:10572-11284 GCF_002934005.1 Cuspidothrix issatschenkoi CHARLIE-1
AATCTAGACTCTGAGGTAGCAAAAACCTTTACTCCAGATGAGTATCGAGCGATGGAGGAAACCGCCGTAGAACGTCATGAATACTGTAATGGAGAAATTATTGTTATGCCTGGAGGTTCAGAAGTTCATAGTGCGATCGCCAGTAATATCTTAATTTATTTGGGATTTTTACTCAGAGATACTGATTTTCGCTTTTATAATAGCGACTTACGAATTTGGATTCCTGATTTTAATCATGGAACTTATGCAGATGTTTTGGTCATTAATGGTGAACCAGAATTTCATGATAATCGCACCGATGAAATTATCAATCCTTTACTAATTATTGAAGTGCTTTCACCTTCCACTCAAGGTTATGATCGAGGAGATAAATTTAGAAAATATCGCTCTTTAGCTAGTTTTTGTGAATATGTTTTGGTGAGTCAAACAGAACCTTATATTGAGCATTATTATAAACAGGAAGATCAAAATCATAATCGTTGGCAATTGCAAGTTTATGATCAAATTGACCAAGCAGTTTTTCTACACAGTTTAAATGTAGAAATGCCGATGGAGGAAATTTATCGCCGAATTAAATTTTAATGGTGATATGATCACCAACTAATTAGCTTGATAATCTTTACAACCAATGGCTGCTTCTGTATTGGCAGTATAGGGATTGACAGTACATTTAAGACGATAATTATTAGTAAAAAATTGGCAATTATGACAG
>NZ_PGEM01000168.1:0-681 GCF_002934005.1 Cuspidothrix issatschenkoi CHARLIE-1
CTGCCTTTTCTAACTTAGTTCCCGCCAAATTAGCATTACGCAAATCAGCAGAAAATAACAACACCCCTCGCAAATCTGCATCTTCTAAATTAGCTTGACTTAAATCCGCAAAACTTAAATCACATCCCCGCAAATTAGCACGACAGAGGTTAGCTTTGCTCAAATCAGCATAGCTGAAGTCAGCACCTTTTAAATCAACACCTTGCAGATTAGCTTCTCCTAATTCTGCCCTCTCAAAATTTCGGTTTCCCAATGCATATTCTTCTAAAATCCTAGCAGCACTATTAATTGGCTGTTGAAAATTCGTTTCAGGCATAAATAGCCTCACAATTTATGTAAATTTTTTACAGACTTTCTGGTACTTTCCAAAAATATCATATAACCAATAAGCTAGAAAATAAATCCTTTGTTTACATAAGTTTGTTTTCAGTATTTTTTGTTTCCTCACAAGTTCCGCAAATTTTTATAGTAAGTTACAAGTAAAAAATAAATTACCGAGTATTATTCCCTATAATTCCTAATGGTTGACAAAAAATATGTACATATCTATCTTTACTTGTGTTACATTGCGAATAAGATTTAAAATCAACTCCCAATTCCAATAAATTGGATCAATTTGTAAAAGATCAAACTTTTGTAGTGCGGGCATCTTGCCCGCAAAATTTGTACCTCATAACTTCG
>NZ_PGEM01000168.1:748-12260 GCF_002934005.1 Cuspidothrix issatschenkoi CHARLIE-1
CCGAAGAGAGTTTTGGGCGATTTTACTTTTCTTCACATACCTTTAAATTTTTTGGTTCACCTAACTTATATGCTAACATCGCTAATATACTTTAAATATTAAAAAGGGGGCGTTAGTGAAACCACAATTAGATCAAAAACAATCTAATAACCAGTTAAATCTTTATGAACAAGATTTTCAACTGTGGATTGAACAAACAATTAGCTCCTTAGAAACAAAACAATTTAACTCATTAGATATTGAACATTTAATTGAGGAACTGAAAGAGTTGGGGAAATCAGAAAAAAGAGCATTAGAAAGTAACTTAATGGTTTTATTGGCACATCTACTAAAACTTATGATACAACATGATGCTCCTGATTCTATGAAAAACAGTTGGTATCGTTCAATTATTGAACATCGTCAACGGGTTTTAATTGCTCTGAAAAATACTCCTTCTCTGAAATCCTATTTAGAAACAGCCTTAGAAACAGCCTATCCCGATGGGCGTAATTTAGCTATTCAAGAAGGGAAAAAAGCGTCTTTTGGTGTTCGTATTCCTCAAGAAGATGAATACCCAAATGTTTGTCCTTTTTCTCTAGAACAAATATTAGATCAAGACTTTTTCCATCTTCCTAGTCAATAATTATATGGCAACATAAATATAATTAACAGAATTAATAACACGATAGAGGATAAAATTTATGACACTCACTGATAAATTCCAAGGTTATGCAGCATTGAAACAAGGGGAAAAACTACAGCAATGGGAGTATGAACCTGCAAAATTAGGTCGTCAAGATATTGAAATTCAAGTTACTCATAATGGATTATGTCATACAGATATTCACATGAGAGATAATGACTGGAATGTGAGTAAATTTCCCTTAGTTGCAGGCCATGAAGTAGTGGGGAAAGTTACCCAAATAGGTGAAGATGTTACTTCATTGACAATTGGCGATCGCGTGGGTTTTGGTTGGATTCGTAACTCCTGTAGAACCTGTGACGCTTGTTTAAGAGGAGAAGAAAATGTTTGTCAAAAAGGTTATACAGGCTTAATTATTGGTAATCATGGAGGATTTGCCAATTGTTTACGCGCTCCCGCCGATTTTGCCTATAAAATCCCTGATGCTTTAGATTCTGCTAGTGCAGCCCCGCTATTATGTGCAGGAATTACAGTTTATAGTCCTCTGAGAACTTATATCAAACATCCGGGGATAAAAGTAGGAGTAATTGGTATTGGTGGACTAGGACATTTAGCAATCAAATTTGCGCGAGCAATGGGAGCAGAAGTCACCGCTTTTTCTACTTCTCCTGATAAAGAAGAGGAAGCAAAAGCATTTGGAGCGCATCATTTTTGCAGTTGGAATAATGCTGAAGAAATTGTACAAATAGGCGGAAAACAGGATCTAATTATCAGTACTAGTTCATCAGCAATTGATTGGGATAAATGTTTTAATTTACTGGCTAATAATGGAGTTTTCTGTATAGTTGGACTTCCTGTTTCCACTCTGAATATTCCACTTTTACCTTTAGTATTTGGACAAAAAGCCATTGTTGGTAGTGTAGTAGGAGGACGGAGATTTATGAAAGAAATGCTAGCATTTGCAGCAGTAAATCAAATAAAACCCATGATTGAAATCATGCCCTTATCTGATATCAATGCAGCGATGGATAAAGTTGCTGCAAATAAAGCCCGTTATCGCATTGTATTAGTGTCAGATAATTAGTTAGGACTTATGCAACCGGCACATTGGTAGGGTGTGGTTTGACGCTTGTATAAGTCATATTAGTTACTAAGTAGCTATCATAAACCGAGTATATCACCAGGGATGAAAACATAATGGTAACTGCAATAGTGATTGGTTATGGTAATGAATTACGTGGTGATGATGCCATTGGACAACAGGTAGCAAAAGCGATAAAATATTGGCATTTATCATCTGTACAATCAATTGCAGTTCACCAATTAACACCAGAATTATCTGAAAATTTGGCCAATTCTCAATTAGCAATTTTTGTGGATGCCCGTATTGATCCTCAATTTGGTGAGGTACAGGTACAATCATTATTACCTTCTAAATCTAGTTGTATAGATGCTCATATAAGTGATCCCAGATCCCTACTTGCACTATCTCAATTTCTCTATGGTAATTGTCCAGAGGCTTGGTTAATTACAGTCCCAGGAGTAAACTTTGAATTGAGCGATCGCATTTCCCCCACGGCAGAAAAAGGCATTGCGATCGCAATAGATAAGATTATTCAAATTCTGAATACAAGTAAAATTTATAGATCGAGTTAGAATGAAAAATATGTAATAGAAAACACGTACAAATGACAACTGATCAAGGAGTAGTTATGCAAGAATCTATTAAACCTAGTACCGATAAGGCTTATGATATCTTGCATACAGAGAGAATAAATCCCTTAGATGCGATTTTTGCACCCAAAACTGTCGCTGTTATTGGTGCTAGTGAAAAACCGGGCAGTGTGGGACGTACCCTATTATGGAATTTAATTACAAATCCCTTTAATGGTACAGTTTTTCCCATCAATCCTAAGCGAAATAGTGTATTAGGAATTAAAGCCTATGCTACCATTTTTGATGTTCCTGAAAAAATAGATTTAGCCGTAATTGCCACCCCTGCTCCCACCGTGCCTCAAATCATTTCTGATTGCGTTGAAGCGGGAATTAAAGGTGCAATAATTATTTCCGCAGGTTTTAAAGAAGCAGGTACAAAAGGCATTGCTTTAGAAAAAGAAATTCTCGAAATAGCACACAGAGGAAAAATTAGAATAATTGGACCCAACTGTTTAGGAGTTATGAGTCCAATTTCCGGTTTAAATGCCACCTTTGCCAGTAAAATGGCACAACCAGGAAACTTAGGTTTCTTGAGTCAAAGCGGGGCATTATGTACATCAATTTTAGATTGGAGTTTACAGGAAAACGTTGGTTTTAGTGCCTTCGTTTCCATCGGTTCAATGTTAGATATTGGTTGGGGAGATTTAATTTATTATTTAGGAGATGACCCCAATACAAAAAGTATTGTAATTTATATGGAATCTGTCGGTGATGCGCGTTCTTTTCTTTCCGCAGCGCGAGAAGTAGCATTAACAAAACCGATAATTGTCATTAAAGCCGGTCGTACAGAAGCAGCAGCAAAAGCCGCCGCTTCCCACACAGGATCATTAGCAGGAAGTGACGCTGTTTTAGATGCAGCTTTTAGAAGATGTGGCGTATTAAGAGTTAATAGTATTTCTGATTTATTTGATATGTCAGAAGTATTAGCCAAACAACCGCGTCCCAAAGGTCCAAGATTAACAATTTTAACTAATGCTGGGGGTCCAGGAGTATTAGCTACAGATACATTAATAGAAAGTAAGGGAGAACTAGCACCAATTTCCGAAGAAGTAATTAATTCTTTAAATGAAATTTTACCCCCACAATGGAGTCACAATAATCCTATTGATATTTTAGGAGATGCTGATCCCCAACGTTACACAAAAGCCTTAGAAATTGCCGCCCAAGATCCTCATAGTGATGGTTTATTAGTGATTTTAACTCCCCAAGCTATGACCGATCCGACAAAAATTGCTCAAGGATTAAAACCTTATGCACAAATGCCAAATAAACCCATTTTAGCAAGTTGGATGGGTGGGGAAGATGTGGCACAAGGGCAACAAATTCTTAACCGTCAAGGTATTCCTACTTATGCTTATCCCGATACAGCAGCGCGGATATTTAGCTATATGTGGCGGTATAGTTATAACCTCAAGGGAATTTATGAAACTCCTGTACTACCAAACTTAGAATGTAATAGTAATTCCCATAATTGTGCATTAGTTGAAACCATTATTAACGATGCTAGAAAAGCCCGAAGAACGATTTTAACAGAATTTGAATCTAAGGAAATTTTAGCCGCCTATGGTATTCCTGTGGTTGCTGGAAGCATTGCCAAAAATGCCGAGGAAGCAGTAGAATTTGCGGAAAAAATTGGTTATCCCGTGGTTTTAAAGTTGTATTCTCAAACCATAACTCATAAAACAGATGTGGGAGGTGTACAGTTAAATTTGCGAAATGCCGAAGCTGTAAAAAAAGCCTATCATCTAATAGAAACTTCGGTATTACAAAAAGCTAGACCAGAAGACTTTTTAGGCGTAACCGTGCAGCAAATGGTAAAAACTAGCGGTTATGAATTGATAATTGGCAGTAGTTTAGATCCGCAATTCGGACCAGTTTTATTATTTGGTGCTGGTGGACAATTAGTAGAAATTTTCCAAGATAGTTCTATTGCTTTACCACCTCTGAATACCACCTTAGCTAGAAGGATGATGGAACAAACTAAAATCTATAAAGCATTGAAAGGTGTGCGGGGTAGAGAAAGTATTAATATGGCAGCTTTAGAGGAGTTATTAGTAGTATTTAGTCATCTGGTAGTAGAACAACCTTGGATTAAAGAAATAGACATTAATCCTTTATTAGCTATTCCTCCCAGTCCTGATCATGCTAGTGGTTTAATAGCATTAGATGGTAGAATAGTTTTACATTCTCCTGATGTAGAAAAATATCAATTACCAAAATTAGCCATTCGTCCCTATCCTCACCAATATGTTAGTAATTGGACTTTGAGAAATGGTACACCAATTACTATCCGTCCTATCCGTCCAGAAGATGAACCATTAATAGTCAAATTTCACAAAACCCTATCAGAAGAAAGTGTATATCTACGTTACTTTCATCTAGTGAAATTAAGTCACCGTATTGCCCATGAACGACTTACCAGAATTTGTTTTATTGACTATGATCGAGAAATGGTATTAGTTGCAGAACATGAAAACCCAGAAACCAAAGAAACGGAAATTTTGGCAGTAGGCAGATTGAGTAAATTACATGGTAATAATGCGGCAGAATTTGCCATGCTGGTGAGCGATAAATTTCAATGTCAAGGTTTAGGTACGGAAATAGTCCGCAGATTAATAAAAGTAGGTAAAAATGAAACAATCTGCTGTATTTATGCTGATATTTTGGCAGATAATACAGGGATGCAAAAAGTATGTGAAAAACTCGGTTTTACAATTTCCCATACCAGTGATGCCACAGTATTAAGGGCAGAAATTAAATTAACATAGCAGGAGGCTTCAGGACAGGAAAGATGAGGGAAAGCCTTATCCTGTATGATTTAGGATTTACGCAAGTGTCACACCAAAAATCTGTTGTAGGGTGTAGTTCCATAAACTCACCAACCACGTCAGACTGCATAAATCCTGCAAATAAATATACCCCCCTGTAGTCCCCCGTTAGCAAGCTACGGTGTACAGTTTAATCAAGTGGACTAATAGGGTTTTGATGCCCCCTAACCCCCAATTCTGGGGGAATAAGAATTTCAAAGTCCCCTAAACTTGGGGGATCTAGGGGCTAAATAATCATAAAACGAAGACAGATAGAACTTGTGTGTACACCGTAGCCTTAGCAAGGGGGGTAAATTATATGCAACTTTACAAAGAAATGGTATTACTATATTTTCATCAATTTTTAAATTAAATTTTTTTCAACAAACCATAGGATTTACATAAACAGAAAGGTGACGCACTGGAAAAGATAACTCTACAATTGGAGTTAGGGATAGGCAAAACTAGCAATAGCAGTTTATGTACAAATTAAAGCATCTATTTAAGATATAACCTTTATACACAGGCTTATTATCTGACAAAAACTATTTCAATTATCAGTCAAGTAGGTTTTATATATGAATGAACAACAAAGAACTAAGAGTATTTTCTCTGGTGTGGTAGCAGCTATCTCCGCCACAGTAGTAGTAGTTAGCGGTGGTGTAGCTTGGTTTGCGTCTCAGTCTCCCAATACTCCTGCACCTGCGAACTCTTCACAAACTATTAAAGAACCTGTCAAGAATTCTACAAACCAACAAGGGAATGAACAGACTGCTAATATATACTGGCTCAGATCCCAGGAAAATCGTCTAGATTTAGTTCCCCAACCTCTGAAAATTGCCGCTAACCAACCTCAGCAGGTTTTAGAGAGTGCTTTTGAGACCTTATTAGCCGGACCAAAGGAAGCAACAGACTCTACCACTATTCCCGAAGGTACTAAACTATTAGGATTAAAAACAGGAAACAACGATATTCATGTGAATTTATCTGAAAAATTTACTACTGGTGGCGGTAGTACATCTATGATGGGTCGAGTCGGACAAGTTGTATATACTGCCACTACTTTAAACCCTAAAGCCAATGTATACATTGAAGTTAACGGTAAACCCTTAGAGGTATTAGGGGGTGAAGGTTTGGAAATAGAACAACCACTCACCCGCACAAGTTTTCAGAAAAATTATCCGTTGAAATAATTGGTGATTGGTAATTGGTAAAATGTAACCTCTCTTACCTGTCACCGTGGCGTAGCACCTGTCAACTGTCAACTAATTATAGTTAATCAGGGTTAATTCTCATTAAAGGCTGGCCATATTCTACTGGTTCACCATTTTGAACTAAAATTTCCATCACCTGTCCAGAGACTTCGGCTTCAATTTCATTCATCAGTTTCATGGCTTCAATAATACAAACACTTTGACCAGCTTTGACGCGATCGCCCACTTCCACAAAAGGAGCTTCTCCCGGGGCTGGAGCGCGGTAAAACGTGCCTACCATGGGTGATTGTACCTCAACCAATTTTTGATTAATTGGTGAAGGAGTAAGAGCAGATGGTGTGACTACATTATCCACAACTTTATTGATTACCATTTCTGGTGTAGTTGTAGATACCAAGTGGGTTACGCCATCACTAACTGGTGCTTGGCTATTATTGCCAAAACTGATGGCTTTTCTGACTGTTAGCTCAAACTCATTATTTTTGAGTGTAACTTCAGCAATGTCGGTTTGGGCAATAGTTACTAATAGCTGACGGATTTCATTAAAGTCTAATGTCACAATTGTTTTACCTCGACCTAACCGTTAAATTAAAATTCTAAGTGAGGCAGGGATTTAATCCCTCTATAAAAAAGGGATTGAAATCATTAAGTACCAATTTGAGATTTTGGATTTTATTTCTCACTATTCCCAGTTGGTATCAAAATTATTGGAAAATTATTCCCTGCCTAAATATTTATCTTCTCTGGTATCAATCTTAATGCGCTCCCCTTGAGTAATAAACAAGGGAACCATGATGGTTGCACCAGTTTCTAGGGTGGCTGGTTTCGTACCACCTGTGGCAGTATCACCCTTAACACCAGGATCAGTTTGAGTAACTTCCAAAACTACAGAATTAGGTAGTTCAACTTCTAGCACCTGTTTACCCCAGCGAATCACATTCACTTCCATACCATCTTTAAGGTACTTGACGCGATCGCCAATTTGCGCTGAAGTTAATCTATCTTCTTCATAAGTCTCCATATCCATAAAGACAAACTCATCACCTTCTTTATAGGTATGTTGCATCGTTACCTTTTCCAGAGTAGCCTGGGGGACAGTTTCCCCAGCCCGAAAAGTTTTTTCTAATTGTTTCCCAGTTTGGACATTTTTCAGGGTTGTCCGCACGAAAGCAGAACCCTTACCTGGCTTAACATGAAGAAAATCTACCACGCGCCAGACCGAACCATCTAATACAATTGAAACACCAGGTCGAAAGTCGTTACTAGAGATCATGAAACTTGCAAATTTTCCAAGACAATCGGCATTCATTGTACCCTTCTAGCGTCATAATTGGTTAGTTGTCAGGGAATAGGCAATACCAAAGACCATTCTCCCCTGCTTCCCTGCCCCTCTGTCCCCAGTCCCTCAATATGGGAAGATAATTAATGGGTTAGTTCCAGTCAACACTTTAATGCTGAAGAAAGAAAAATTCCATGTTGAACTTATTAAAGTCCTGGGTGAAGAACAGCCTCAAGGCAATATTGCTATTAACAATATTTTTAGCCATTGGTACAGTTGGGTGGACTCCCACTGCTAACGCCAGCTTACCAGCCGGTAACGCAATTACCGACGGTAAGGCTTTGTTGCGCTATGCACTGCCAATTGATAATCAACCTGTCCGTAAACTACAAGCCAGTTTAGAGGATATTTCTAACCAACTGCGAGCGAATAAGCGGTGGAGCGCGGTTAATAATGACCTTAAGCAGGCATTGCGGATACTCGATAAACCTTCCCAAATATTAGCAAGCGTTCCGGAAGAACGCCAACCTCAAGCTCAAGCTTGGATGACTGAATTGAAATCTGGCATCATAGAACTACAAGAAGTGGTGAAAACGAAACGAAAAGAACCCATTCTTGACGGCAGAGCTAAATTACTCAATCTTGTCAGCTTGTTAGAAGAATCAATGGTGACAAAATTCCCTTTTGAAGTTCCGGCTGAGTATAGTAACTTACCCCAACTCAAAGGACGCGCTACCATTGCTTTAAAAACTAATAAAGGTGATTTGACTGTAGTTGTAGATGGCTATAGCGCCCCTGTGACTGCTGGTAACTTTGTTGATTTGGTACAAAGAGGTTTTTATAACGGTTTAGAATTCACCCGTTCGGAAGAATCTTACTTTCTCCAAACCGGAGATCCTGTAGGTAAGGAAGTCGGTTTTATTGATCCTCAAACTAGCAAATATCGGGCTATTCCTTTAGAAATTTTAGTCCAAGGTGAAAAAGAACCAATCTATGGCATTACTCTCGAAGAAGCTGGGCGTTATTTAGATATGCCGATTTTACCATTTTCTTCTTTTGGTGCTTTAGTCATGGCACGGCCAGAAAATGAAGCTAATGGTGCTTCTTCGCAAATTTTCTTCTTCTTGTTTGAACCTGAACTTACTCCCGCAGGACGTAATCTTTTAGATGGTCGTTATGCTGTGTTTGGTTATCTAACTGAAGGTAGAGAGGTTTTAGATAAGCTCAAAGCTGGTGACAAAATTGAATCTGCAACTGTTATTCAAGGTGGGGAAAATTTAGTTCAGCCAAAAGCAGTTTCATAAGAGATTAAAATCAAAAGGTAGGGATGTTTGAGTTTAGTAAACATCTCTACTTTCTCAAAGCGACTCTTTCCGCTTGCGGTTAGCAGTAATAACGTCTTTCAATTAATTTTTGAGTCTATCCATTATTTTCCTTAATTTAGCTAGAACGTTGTTTTCTAAACTTGTAGACCAACGATATTTATAGCTTTTATGCTGGTATCTGCTAATCTTTTCCTTGAGGTTTTCTATAGATATACTCTAGAGTTTTTACGCAGTCCAAGAAGGATGAGATATTGCGGGCAATTACCTGTTTTGTGTGAGTATTGATAATGGCATAGCCAGAACCTTCATTAACTACAGCATATTGCCCTTGTACTGTTACATAGGCGTTTGTGTCTATTCTTTTGATGTCACTCATTTGGGAAACTAAAAAGACAACTGTTTTTTAATATACTCTAATTGGAACATGAATTGGCATAACTAGCTATTAATAGCAGGTACAGGTAAATTAAGCTATCATGGGTTCTCCTAGTCGTTTTAAAATTTGCAACACTTCAGCTAATTCATGTCGGCGGGGAAATAGGGAAAATGTTCGTGATACGTCATATTGAGGTTTGTCTGTGATAGCTAGTTTTATAAATATAAATTCATCGCCATTCGTAGCCATACCAAATACAGATTGATCCCGGTGAGGAGTAGTTAACATATAGGCTAATAACTGCGGTATTGCTGTCACAACTGGAATGCTATTTCGTTTAGATTCAACCACAAAAATCCACAGTTTTTCTTGTACAACTAGGACATCAATAAAACCGCGAATTGTTGCTTCTGGTTCTTCAATTTCTAAATTTATGCCATAGGGTGAGCAAATTCGGTAAGGTGAATCTAGAAAACCTGCAAGTTCCAAAAGTGGTGAAACGATTAAAAGATTAATTGTCCCTTCTAATAATAGACCATCAACGCGATGATAATCATAACGCTGTTTAATGCGAGTAACACCTGATTGTTCTTGTGGTTTGAGTAGGGGTAAATCTGTCAACCATTCATTAAAAAAGTTTTCATCTTCTGCTTGGTGTAAGTTACAACGAGTTTGTAAATCACTCAAGCTTTTAATAGTGTCTGTAATGCCAACGGTAGAAACCATTTGTTATGACCTTTCTCGTAATAAGCAACTTCATTGATAAAGATGGGATAAACATGAGGATTTCCTTGATAGCTAATTATACCAACAGTAGAAACCATCTGCTATTACTTCTTTATGTTCAGGGACAAATTAGCATTTACATGAGATAAATATAGCGGTATGCGCTTGAACGAGATACAGAATTTACCTAAAAAACTATACACTCTCATGACTTTCAACTCTGTTCCCTGTTCCCTGTTCCCTGCTATAGCAACTTTAGTTAATCATTAATTCTCCTCGCATAACTGTTACAGCTTGTCCAGATATAAAAACCCTATTTCCTCCTGGATAATAGACTTTTACTACTCCACCTCGACTAGAAGCTTGATAGGCTAAATACTCATCTTTCCCTAATTTATCTCGCCAAAAAGGTGCTAAACAACAATGTGCAGCACCTGTTACCGGATCTTCATTAATCCCTAAAGCAGGAGCAAAAAAGCGGGAGACAAAATCATATTCTGAGTCAGAATTAGCAATGCTAGTAACGATAATATCAGCCTTTGTGAGAGTTTTCATCTGTTGGAAATTTGGCTGCATTTCTCTGACTAATTCTTCAGATTTTACTTCTACTAAATAACCCAAAGAATTTTGGACAACAGATTTAATAGTTACTCCTAAAACTTCACTTAATTCTGGAGTTACTTCTACAGGTTGAGAAAGATTAACAGGAAAATCTAACTGAATCCAATCATTTGCTAACTTTGCTATTAATATCCCGCTTTTTGTGTAAAACCGCGCTTCTTGATTTGGTAATAAATGTCCTTGTGACCATAATACATGAGCGCTCGCTAAGGTTGCGTGTCCACACAAAGGAACTTCTACTGTAGGTGTAAACCAACGTAAATTAAAACCGTTATCTTGTTTAACTAAAAAAGCGGTTTCTGATAAATTCATTTCCTGGGCAATATTTTGCATCCATGATTCAGATTTTGGACTATCTAAAATACAAATAGCAGCAGGATTTCCCTTAAATGGGGTATTAGTAAAAGCATCAACTTGAGTAATAATTTGATTCATTTGCATAACTATCTCAATCTATGATTTTGTGTGAGATTTTAACCACTATTCTATCTTTCTTTGGGATCTATTATTCGCAAAAAATCTGTTCTCAATCCTTTTGATTACTCATAGGTTCTTGAATAACTCATGAGAGTTATACATCAAATGCTTGTGGGTTTTGTCTATATTTGTATAGGTTTATTCATTAAATTGTCAACTTAGGACAAGCTCTTTCCCCTAAGTATTGAGGGGAAATTAGCTAGTTAAATATTTGCCAACTAATACTAACTAATGCTATACTTTCCCTATGGCATACATACCACTTAGAAAAGCGGTCGAATTTCTGGGATTGCATCCAAATACCTTGAGGAGATATGCAGATGAGGGGAAAATCAAAAGCATTAAA
>NZ_PGEM01000169.1 GCF_002934005.1 Cuspidothrix issatschenkoi CHARLIE-1
AACCCAATTTTAGCAGAATCGAAAAAGCTGTCTGAATCAGGATATCCACCGATTTAAGGATTAACAGGATTTTAGATCCCCGACTTCTGAGATCAATTTATAATTTATGGACACAATAAATCAAAGAAGTCGGGGATCTTATCATCTCACCTGAATTATGCTCCCTTGATTTCTTCCTTTATTTTCGCTGATTTTCACCCCTATCTGCTAGTTCATCTGTTCTAACAAACTTGAGATGCTCCCTACGCAGTCTTACATAATCCCGCATATCGCAGCAAATACGAACTGAATTTAAAACGCGACTTTCCCCGTTTACCCTATTATGAAAACTTCCACCAATGGGTTAACTGGGGAAAACAACTCATGGAAATTCATATTAACTATGAAACAGTCACACCGTATAAATTAACCCGTGTAGATATTCCCTTAAAAGACACCCCTTCGACTTCGCTCAGGGAACGTCAGAAAACTATTAAAATTAAATTGAAAGCAGATAAAAATAAAGGTGTCATTATTTTAGATGATGTCACCACATTAACCGGAGTTCCTGATATAGCTTGGGAATATATGCTAGGAAATCGGAGTGCATTAGAATGGATATTAGATCAATATAAAGAAAAGAAACCAAAAGATCCCACCATTGCGGAAAAATTCAACACCTATCGTTTTGCAGATTATAAAGAACAGGTAGTAGAATTATTAATGAGAGTTTCTACAGTGAGTGTAGAAACAATGAATATAATTAAAGAAATGTCAGAATCAGGTGGTTATCGAGCGAAGTCGAGATAATAACCAGGATTTGAGTATTTTCAGGATTTTAGATCCCCGACTTCTGAAATAAATTAGTAATTTATAGAAGAGATTGAAAAAAAAGTCGGGGATCTTGTTTATAAAACATAGAAAAATTGGATTAAGTTTGATATAATTTGAAAAAGTCATTAACTAGAGGTTAAAAAAAATGACAACAATTAAATTACAAATTCCCTTAGAATCATTAATAGAAGCGATCACATCTTTGAGTTTAGGGGAAAAACAAAAAATCCTAGAATTTTTGCAAGCAGATTTAATAGATGAAGAAGAAGATGATTTAATAGAAGAAAATCCCCAAATCATGAAAGAAGTTGCAGATGCGAGAAAAGCTTATCAAAATGGTGAATACCAAACAATTCAACAATATATAGAAAATCGCAAGCGTCAAACTTCATGACCTACCAAGTTATTATTCCTAACCCCGTTGAAAAACAACTGGAAAATTTATCACAAAATATTAACGAAAGAATCTTAGAAAAGATTTTATCTTTAGTTGAAAATCCTCGTCCATCTGGAGTCAAGAAACTCAAAGGTTTTAAAAATGAATACAGAATTAGAGTAGGAGATTATCGAGTACGCTATGAAATTGATGATGAAAACTTAACAGTTATAGTTCTTCATTGTTCACATAGAAAAGATGTGTACAAAAAATAAACTTTGATATATTTTCTCTGTGTCCTCTGCGTCCTCTGTGGTTCGATAAAAAAAGAACTTGTCAGAATCAGGATAACCAGGATTAAAGGATTTATAGGATGTGGTTTATCTCTTTATTTTTAGTTTTAAAATAATAGATTTACACATTCTTCACGAGTCAAATTAAAATGATTTTCTACATCTCGTAAAATTGCGCTCAGAGTTCCGATTTTAATAGGACTATGATTAGGAATAGTAATATGATGTTCACCATTTTCTTGAGTAGTTAAGCGAATATGACTGCCTGTTTGATGATCAATCACATATCCTAATTTACTTAAAGCCTTAGTAAGTTCTGAACCTGATAAATCTCTAGGTAATTTCATGAAGCAATTATCTCATCTCTAATAATATGTAAACGAATTAATTGAGGACGATTTTGGATATCAGGATAATGACAATGAACAGCATCCTTGATTAATTCTCTTAACTCTGGAAGACTATCAGCTTGAGTAAAAATTGATTGATTAATTGCCTTAGCAATATAACCACCTTCATCATCTTCTTCCACTAGAAAAATAATTTCTTTGATGTTATTTTCTTGCATGATGTGTAATGTTCAATCATGAAACTTTAGGTTATGATTAGTAAGGATTCAGGATAGAAAATACTCTGAGTCTGGAAAATCAAGGCTTTTGGAGTAAGTTATGATGATTTTTAAGAAAATATCACTTGCCTATATTCCTGATTTTATAAGCATTCTGACTCGGTGAATCCTGACTCGGTGAATTCTTACTATGATTATAATATCATCATTACTGGTATTTTTTCTCTGTGTCCTCTATGGTTCGATAAAAAAAAGAACTTGTCAGAATCAAAATAACCAGGATTAAAGGATGTAGAGGATTTTAGATCCCCGACTTCTGAAAGGTTATTTATTGAGCAAATAGAAAAAATAAGTCGGGGATATTTTTCTTGACTGTGACTGATAAAATATAGTATAATAAATATGACTCACATTAATTTTTGAATCAATCTAAAATTATGGTCGAATCAGTACAGTATATAACTAACACCCAAGGAGAAAGAATTGGTGTATTGTTAAATATGGAAACTTACCAACAGTTAACGAATTTATCAACAAATTCAGAATTATTAATTGGTTTAAATGAGGATGAGTTGCAAGCGTTAGCAGAAACTTCTTTATCTGTGAAAAGTCAAACAGAATTAAATGAGTTATTAGTGAAAAATTCTGAAAATCAATTATCTAATGCAGAAGTTGAAACCTTAGATAGATTAATAGCACAGATTGATCAATTGAATATTCTGAAAACCAGAGCAAAATATACATTAAACCAACTTGAAAATAAGTCTAAAGTAGCGTGAGTGTTTACATTTCTGTTGAATTACAAACAAAAATTCGTCATTGTTTTGCAGATTGTTGTGCTTACTGTCGTACTGCTGAATATTTAACAGTTACTACCTTTGAATTTGATAGGACTTACGCAAGATGTAACTGAAACCCTGATTATTTCGTAGGGGTAATTCATGAATTACCCCTACTTTCGCTCTATTTTGCGTAAGTCCTGTTTGAGCATATTATCCCTCGGTCTGCTGGTGGTGAAACTGTATTTGAAAATCTCTGTTTATCTTGTCCATCTTGTAATCGTTATAAAGCAACTCGTCAGACAGCAATTGATCCAAATACTCAGGAAGAGGTTAAAATATTTCATCCACAACAACAATCATGGATAGCTCATTTTACTTGGAATGAAGACGCTACGGAAATTATAGGATTAACTGCTGTAGGTAGAAGTACAATTAATGCTTTAAAAATGAATCGTTCACAATTAATTCGCGTGCGAAAAATGTGGGTAAAGATGGGTGAACATCCACCCAATTTTTAATATTTAACTTTGATTTTTGTCAGCATCGGGTGGTTATCGAGGGACTTGTACTGAGCTTGTCAAAGTAAGTCGGGATAATATCCAGGATTAAAGGATGTATAGTAGGGTGCGTCAGACAGCATAAATTATGTAAATAACCAAATTTTTGATATCCGATGCACCCCACAAATAGGGTAAGTTTTAGTGTAAAAAATAACATTTTATGCCCTAACATTTGCAGTAATTAATTATCTTCATAAAAACCAACCTTTTCTGGCGTTAATCTGGTAAATATCTATTAAAATAAAAATTTTCAGGAGGTGCGGTAGTGAGTATCCAAGGTCTAGTTGAGCAGCCCACAATCCCTTCAGATATCCCCTATAATGCTGATAGCTTCAATAAAGTCGTCATGTCCACTTATGGACGCTTTCCCATCGCTTTAGAACGGGGTGCGGGTTGTCGTGTTTGGGATACCCAAGGTAAGGAATATCTGGATTTTGTGGCGGGAATTGCCACTTGTACTTTAGGACACGCCCACCCAGTTATGGTAGAGGCTGTAACTAGACAAATTCAAAAACTGCATCATGTTTCTAATTTGTACTATGTTCCCGAACAGGGTCAACTAGCTAAATGGATTATTGATCATTCTTGTGCAGATCGGGCATTTTTCTGCAATTCTGGCGCGGAAGCTAATGAAGCGGCAATTAAACTAGCTCGCAAATATGGACACACCGTTTTAGAAATTGCCAACCCGATTATTTTAACCGCCCATGCGAGTTTCCACGGACGGACTTTAGCAACCGTTACCGCGACTGGACAACCCAAGTATCAAAAACATTTTGATCCTCTAGTCCCTGGTTTCCACTATGTCAATTATAATGATATTAGAGCAATTGAGGCTGCTGTAACTGAGTTGGACGAAGGCAATTATCGTGTGGCAGCAATTTTAGTTGAACCATTACAAGGAGAGGGAGGAGTTCGTCCCGGTGATGTGGCCTACTTTAAGCGGTTACGGGAAATTTGCGACGAAACCGGCATTTTATTAATATTTGATGAAGTGCAAGTAGGAATGGGACGCAGTGGTAAATTATGGGGTTATGAACATTTGGGAGTAGAACCGGATATTTTCACCAGTGCAAAAGGTTTAGGCGGTGGTATTCCCATTGGTGCAATGATGAGTAAGAAGTTCTGCGATATTTTCCAACCGGGAGAACACGCGAGTACCTTTGGTGGTAATCCGTTTGTATGTGGTGTGGCTTTGAGTGTTTGTGAGACTTTAGAAAAAGAGAATATTTTACAAAATGTACAGGAACAGGGGGAGCATTTACGAGAAGGATTAAGGGCGATCGCTCTCAAATACCCTCAGTATATATCAGAAGTGCGCGGTTGGGGTTTAATCAACGGTATGGAAATCAAAGCTGATATTCCTTTAACTGCTGCTGAAGTTGTGAAAGCTGCCATGGATGAGGGTTTATTATTAGTACCCGCTGGTCCTAAGGTCGTCCGCTTTGTTCCCCCTCTCATTGTTACAGAAGCCGAAATCAATCAAGCGTTAAAAACTGTAGATAAAGCATTAGCTAAACTCACAGCGTAATTCGCAATTCGTAATTCGTAATTCGTAATTTGGAATTTAACTAT
>NZ_PGEM01000170.1 GCF_002934005.1 Cuspidothrix issatschenkoi CHARLIE-1
CATATTTAGTCTGGAAGAGCCCCTTTTATTTATGTTCAAGACTTATTTCTAGAGAAATATCTATCTAATGATAAAGTAGGAACAGTAAGATGGGTAGGAAATATAATAGGACATACCTTGAGGTTAAGGACGTGTAAGATTCTTAAAGATATCAGTTTTTTTTATGGAAATCCGAGTTTTATATGTCTAGGTAATGAAGAAAGATCCTTGCAGTTAGAATTTAATTTATCTGAAGATGAATTTAATGATTACTCTATTGAAAATCGTAAAATAGAGATAAATGCAAGACAGAAACAATCTGTTTTTAGAAAAAAGGTACTTCAAAACTTTCAAGAAAAATGCTGCATTACTTCAATTTCTGAATCAGTTATGTTGAGAGCAAGTCACATTATCCCCTGGTCGCATAGAATAGATAGTAGATTAGACCCTTCTAATGGTGTATGTCTTTCAGTAACTTATGATAACTTATTTGATCACGGATTTATTAGTTTTAGTGATTCATTGAAAGTTATTATTACACCTGAATATAGAAGTTTTAGTCAACCTTTACAAAAAATATTAGAAGATGTACAAGGTAGACAAGCAGCACTTCCAAAAAAATATAAAATCAATCAAGACTATCTTCTATACCATAGAGAAAATATATTAATCAGTTGAATTATATTCATGATTTAAAAAAGAGTAAATTAAGATCCGCGACTTCTTAAAAAACATCATCCTCTCTATGTCACAAAACCAACCCAACCCCGAACAACTAAAAATCATCAACCACATCCAAGGAGCATTATTAATATTAGCTCCCGTGGGAACTGGTAAAACCCGCGTTTTATCATCAAGAGTTGTCAACGCAATTAAACAAGGTATTCCTCCCGAAAAAATCCTTTGTCTCACTTTCACTAACCGCGCAGCAAAGGAAATGAAGGAACGGTTAGTACAAATGTGTCCTCAACAATTCCGCTATATTACAACTAAAACTTTTCATAGTTTATGTACTTCTATCCTGAAAATAGAAGCTAAAAATATTGGTTTACCAGCAGATTTTGTAGTTTATGATGACACCGACTGTTTAGGATTAATTAAGGAGATTTTTGGATTAAGTAAAGATAAAGATATTCAACAAAAATTCTCACAGATATGTGATTGCAAAACTAAAGCCAGTTATTTACAGCTATCTCCTAATTATCCTTTAGAACAATTATTTTTACCTTTAGGAATGCGTGATGCAAGATTAGCGAGTAAGTATCAAACTATTTTGCAAGAATATGTGTGAAGAAGAATTTCCTAGTTATTTCAGTTTAAGAGATAATAAACTCGAAGAAGAAAAGCGGTTATTTTATGTGGCTTTAACTAGAGCTAAAAAACAGTTATTTATCTCCTGGTTTCTCAAAGATAATAAAAACTTTGATAAAACAAAAAGTCAGTTTCTTGATTTATTACATCCTGAACATTTAATAGAAATATAACAATTCTAAAAGACATATAAACATTTCTTCCCTCTTCACCTCTGTGGTATGGCTAACGCCACGCTTCGCTATCGTTAAAAAAAATTAACAACGCATAAAAAATTACCTTCTGATATTGTAAAATCAGACTAATAACCAAAGAATGGGGAATTATGTCAGATTTACGAGAAAAATTACAACAAAATCTCGATGAAGCAGAATGGGAGTGGCTAATTCCCCATGTGCAAAAAGATGGAGTAATTGTGGTAGCAAAGAATTTGGATTTATTAGACGTGGGAGAAGCGATCGCTGGCGATAATATTCCTTCAGTGCAACGTTGGATAGATGAACAATTATTAGCAAAACCCACAATAGATCAGGTGGGAGAATGGAATCTTAACCGCACTAAACGATTTAATGCCCTCATCGTTGAACCTTATGTTTTAATTCAGGAATTGGATTAATAAATCAAGAGTTTTTAACCCACGTCGGTGGGTTATGTTTATGTAGAGGTGATTTCTAATCGCTAAAATTAGTTGCCAACCAATTATCAATATCTGCTAATAATTGTTGCGGTATTTCCCAAGGGAAAAGGTGGGCAGTATTGGGGTAACATTGCCATTGAGAGTTTTTTAGGTGTTGGGCTGTTTCTAAACTAGCATTGGCGGTAATATGTCGGTCTTGTTCACCAGCAAGCACTAAGCTAGGACACTGGATTTGTGAGATGGCAGAAGTGCGGTTATAACCTGCTCTAATGGCACTGTAGAGGGCATTAGTAGCTGCTGAAGAGGTTTGTAAGTAGGCGGGTACAGCATCCCTAGCGATGTAACCGTAAGCTGTGGCTGTGTGTTGTTGAATTAGGTAGCGAAAAAGCGATCGCTTGCCGAAAGTGTCAATATTCCATTGCCAACTCGGTTTGATATAGTTCAGTATCCCTGCAATACCTGTATAAACATTATCTTGCCAAGAAATGCGGGGATGATTACCCCAAGGTCTGGCCGCAGTAGCAACTAAAATCAAGCCTGTTACCCGTTGCGGTAGACGCATTGCCAGTTCCATGGCTAAAATTCCTCCTAGTGACCATCCTAATACGAGGCATTGTTCTATTTTTAACTGGTCTAGCAGGGCTTCTATATCATCTAAATGGTCTTGCATCTCAAATTTGCCCTGAAACCGACTTTTGCCATAACCGCGCAAATCTGGGGTAATAGTTTGATAACGCTGGGATAAATGATCAGTAAAGATGGAGAGACTACGACCAGAACCAGGATGACCATGTAATCCTAGAATTGGAAATCCTTCACCTTGGATATAAAAATTAAGTGGCACAGATTTAGATATAACAGTCATGTTTGAAATCGGTAAATGTTCAGAGAAAACGCATCTAATTGTTTTTTAACGAAATGTAACTTATATACAAAAAAGTTACAATCCGAAATAAAAACAACATGATATGCTCAGATTACGTTTAAATCATTAATTAATATCAATTATTCCCCAGCTTCAACTTCTCACGACCTACCCAGATCAACTATTTGCGTCTCCGACCAAAAAATATAGGAATATCAGGAATGAATCAATTTGTTTTATTTATCATTTTTTTTAATAGTCTATTTTTGGGTATTGCTAATGCTAAAGCGGAAATATTAACCAACAATAATCCTCATTCAGTACCAACAAAACCAGCAAATACGCAACTTGATCAATTTTCTCAAAGGTTAAACCTACCAACTTCCAAAATAGCAGTTATTGATGGGAGTAATCGAGTCAAACAAGAAAGTTTTATTTGGGTATTTAAGGATTTAAAGCAGGTTGGTAAACAGCCATTTCTGATGGTTAATAAACCAGTAGATACCTCCAAACCCAAATCAGAACCCCAACCTCGACAGTCTAAAGAAGATGAATTAGAAGACTTTGCAGATGTTACCAAAAACACGGAAACAACATCAGGAATTTTTACTATTTATCGTCATAAAAACAAAAAGAAAATTTATCTAGAAATTCAACCCGAACAACTGCAAAAAAATTTCCTAGCCACCTCTACTTTAGAATCAGGAATTGGTCAAAGAGGTATTTATAGTGGAATGCCACTACAAGATTTTCTATTTTACTTTCAAAAAGTAGATAATCAACTCCAATTTGTGGTTAGAAATGTTAATTTTCGCACTGAGGACGGAGATCCTCAAGCTAGATCAATAGCAAGATCATTCAGTGATTCTGTGCTTTATACTATTCCCATTAAAAGTATTAATGGACAGAAAAAAAGCATTCTCATTGACTTAGATGATTTATTTCTCACAGATTTAGCCGGACTAACTACTAATTTAGAACTAACCGCTAGTCCTGAAAAAGCTTATTTGGGCAATGCGAAAGTTTTTCCCCAAAATTTAGAAGTTCAGTCTATTTTTAATTTTAACACTGGAGGTTCTCCACAGAATAGTTTTGATGTCTTACCTGATAGTCGTGGTTTTACCTTAAAAGTACATTATAGCCTCTCGGAATTGCCCAAAACAAAATATCAACCTCGATTAGCTGATGACAGAGTAGGTTATTTTGTTACCGCTTATCAAAATTTATCAAGAGATGATCAAAGAGATCCTTTTGTGCGGTATATTAATCGCTGGAATTTAGAAAAACAAGATCCTCAAGCTGGCATTTCTCTACCGAAAAAGCCGATTGTTTTTTGGATTGATAATGCCGTTCCCCTAGAATATCGTGATGCTATTAAGGAGGGGATTTTGATGTGGAATCAACCTTTTTTGAAAGCAGGATTTAAAGATGCTATTCAAGTTCAACAAATGCCTGATAATGCCACCTGGGACCCGGCAGATATTCGCTATAATACCATCCGTTGGATTAACACTGTAGATGGATTTTTTGCTATGGGTCCATCCCGTGTTAATCCCTTAACCGGGGAAATATTAGACGCAGATATTCTCATTGATGGTAGTTTTGTCAGGTTATTAAAAAATGATTATCGGCAAATGGTGCGACCTGAAAATACACAAACTCCGACTTCTTTATTCAGCTTAATTAATAATGAGCAGTTGTGCAGTTTAGGTAATCAAAAATCTAGCAAATCATGGCAGAAGTTATCAAAACTAGCTATAAAATATGATTTGTGCTATGGAATGGGAGCATCTCATCAGTTTGCTTTTGGTTCTTTAGCAATGTCAATGTTAGGAAATACTACACCAACTCCAGAGCAAATAAAAGATTATATCCATCAGTATTTACGGTTAATTATTGCCCATGAAGTGGGTCATACTTTAGGTTTGCGTCATAATTTCCGGGGTAGTACCCTACTTTCCCCAGCAGAAATGAATAATTCAGAAATTACCTCCACTAAAGGAATTACAACATCTGTAATGGATTATCTTCCCCCTAATATTGCCCCGGATGGAGTTAAACAGGGAGCTTATTTTCCCCATCGGGTCGGCCCCTATGATGAATGGGCAATTGAATATGGTTATACTCCCAGTCAGTCCACAACTGCTATGGGGGAAAAGTCATTTTTAGCGGCAATTACGGCAAAATCTAACCAAGGGGAATTAAGTTATGCTCCTGATGAGGATGTATCTAATAGTGATCCAACGGTGAATGCTTGGGATCATAGCAGTAATGTACTAGCTTATGCTCAATCACAACTAGATAATTCTCGGCGGATGTGGGCAAGACTCAATAAAGGTTATCCTTTAGCGAATGAAAGTTATAGCGATGTTGAGGAGAGGTTTAATACCATCTTAAGAAATTATTTGCAAAATTTATACTATACCAGCAAATATGTTGGTGGTCAGTCTTTTTACCGAGTGCAACCAAATAACGGTAAGGGACAATTACCATTTGTGCCTGTACCCGTTGAAGAACAGCGAAAAGCATTAATGATGATGCAAAAGTATGTATTTGCTGAGGACGCACTGAATTTTCCCCCAGAATTACTGAATAAATTAGTACCTTCCCGTTGGTTACATTGGGGGACGAGTATTCAAGTAGGAAGGTTAGATTATCCCATCCATGATTTAGTTTTGTTAGTTCAGAGTGTAGTATTGCGAGATTTATTAGGACGCGATCGCTTAACTCGTCTCAAGGATTTAGAATTAAAAGGTCCATCAGGTAAAGCCTTGACATTACCAGAATTATTTGACACCTTGCAAACTGGGATTTGGTCGGAAGTATTTCAACCCAAAGATCAATTAAAAATTTCTAGTTTGCGTCGGGGTTTGCAAAGGGAATACCTGGAAATATTGATGGAGATGGTATTAAGAAAAGAATCTGTTCCCGAAGATGCCCGTACCTTGGCTTGGTATAAACTCAAGCAATTAAATAGTAAGTTAAGAACGGCAAATTCTCAAGACGAATATACTCAGGCTTTCTTATTAGAAACACGCGATCGCATTGACAAGACCTTAAATGCACCCTTGATAGGAAATTGACCTTGCTAGGATAGGATGATAGATTAATATTACGACTTACGCAAGATGTGACTGAAAACCTAACCCTTGCTTGGGGGGAACTCGTCAACCACCCATCACTTCCCTTCGGGTAAGTTCTGAATATACAGCATATTTCATATGAGGTATAGCTGTAGACAGAGTAGTTAGGA
>NZ_PGEM01000171.1 GCF_002934005.1 Cuspidothrix issatschenkoi CHARLIE-1
GTTAAGAACTCAGTCCAACTAGGCTTTTACAAGCCCTCACTTACCCGAAGGGAAGTGATGGGTGGTTGACTTATCAGATTGTAAAGCAGAAAATAGATTCTTCCAATTGGGATTATTAGCAGTTACTTCAGTTTCTTTCACTTCAAAAGTTAAAAAACTTGCTTTTGGTTCTTTAATTGCTTGTACACAAATTTCTGCCACATCATCGCGGCTAATTTTCCCCCTAATATTATCACCTTGTTCAAAGATTAATTCTTTTCCTCCTGCTGTTTCTGTCAAAGCACAAGGTCTAATAATTGTATAGAGAATTCCACTTGCTTTGATACTTTCTTCTCCTCGCAACTTCCAAGTTAAAATTCCTCCCAATTGGTCATTTAATCTTACTGCTGGTGGTTCTTCATCTAAATTAATTCCTGGTCTTCCTGGACGAGTTACCCCAGCAGAACTGATGAATACAAATTGAGGTAAAGCTTCCCCACCATAAGCTTGAATTGATGCCACTTCCAGCGCAAACATACCCGCAGAAAATTTAGGATTTAAAGCACCATCATATTCAAACTTACTCAACATCAGTTGCAAAGAACAAACTTTACTAATATCTATTAGTGGACAATCTTTAACAACTTTGGCACGAAATACGGGAATTAAATCTGCAAAAGGAATCTGAATATCTAGCCAATTATTAGCGACAGTATCGAAAGAATAGCTATAAGCAACCCCGTCCCAAGTTGACTCTGTGCGTAAAAATATTTTATAACGTTGTCCGTCACCTTTAACTCGTAACTTTACACCTTGATAACCTGATAAATTAATAGCTGGTGAAAAATTCTTAGTTCTAACGGAAGCAAAACCTCCAGAATTAGCAGTGGAAACATTACCCGTGAATATGGCTGTATTTTCCCTAATTTGGAAACTACTTGCACTCACACCACCCATCACCACATCATCTAAAGCACCCCAGATATTTTTAATTTCCTCCGATGGTTTTGTAAAATCAAAAATAGGTTTTTCACCCACAGCAACCAGATATTTTGTAGCTGCTGCAACTAAATTTTTGACACCTTGATATTCAACATTTTCAGGTGTATCTCCCACAATTTCCGGTAGATAAAATTTCACACCTTGATTATATTTTGCTCTATCTGGTGTATCTCCTTCAACTGGTTGAACACGCACTGCTGTACAACAAATAACAGCTTGAATATTAGCCATGACTAAATTAGTCAAAGTTTCTGGTTTCGTAATATCTCCAACTACTAAATTAATATCATCCCCTAAAATTGGCTTTGCTTTTTCAATATCTCGAACTAAACAGCGCACACTATACCCCTGTGCTACCAATTTTTTCACAACTCTTTTACCTACACCACCCGTCGCACCAGCTACCAAAATTACACCCATATTACTTCCTGGTTTTGATATATCTTTATTATCTTTTGGACGCATCCATTCAGGATGCTCTAAGACTCAAAGCAACTCCGAAATTTTCAGCAGCGTTAATTGTTTTCGCTCATCTAACTGTTGATAACCGCTTTTTTTCTCTCCTACCCCTACTTATTGAGCAGATACTTTTTTACAAAACTTGATTTTTGTTCTTCATTGAAATTCTAGCAAATCTATTCTTGCTTACATCAGAAAATTCAAAAAACTGAAGAATTCCATCAAAAATCCCCCACCTTGCGGCAGGGGATTTTTTTGTTACTTATCTAAAACCAGCAGTCAAGATCAACCAAACTTACCAGCAGTAGAAGCAATGAGGAACGCTGCGTAGGTGACGATGTAGCCAACAGTGAAGTGAGCCAAACCAACCACACGAGCTTGAACGATGGAGAGAGCAACGGGCTTATCTTTCCAGCGAACTAAGTTAGCTAGAGGAGTACGTTCGTGGGCCCAAACCAAGGTTTCAATCAACTCTTGCCAGTATCCTCTCCAAGAGATGAGGAACATGAAACCGGTTGCCCAGACTAGGTGTCCAAAGAGGAACATCCAAGCCCAAACAGACAGGTTGTTCATGCCGTAGGGGTTGTAACCGTTGATCAACTGAGCAGAGTTAGCCCAAAGGTAGTCACGGAACCAACCCATCAGGTAGGTAGAGTTTTCGTTGAACTGAGCAACGTTACCTTGCCAAATACCCAGGTGTTTCCAGTGCCAGTAGAATGTTACCCAACCGATGGTGTTTAACATCCAGAACATAGACAGATAGAAAGCATCCCAAGCGGAGATGTCGCAAGTACCGCCACGGCCAGGACCGTCGCAGGGGAACGCATAACCGAAGTCCTTTTTATCAGGCATCAGTTTAGAACCACGAGCATCCAAAGCACCCTTAACAAGTACCAAGGTGGTGGTATGGATAGCCAAAGCAAAGGCGTGGTGAACTAAGAAGTCACCAGGTCCAATTGTCAAGAACAAGGAATTTGTTCCTGAGTTGATAGCATCTAACCAGCCAGTTAACCAAACGTTACCAGCATTGGGGTAAGCGGTGTAAGCAATACTGTCGGGGTTAGACAACAGTACATTCAAGCCATACAGAGCTTTACCTTGAGCAGCTTGGATGAATTGAGCAAATACTGGCTCGATGAGGATTTGTTTTTCAGGAGTACCGAAGGCAACAACTACGTCGTTGTGAACGTATAAACCTAATGTGTGGAAACCTAAGAAGAGAGATACCCAGCTAAGGTGGGAGATGATCGCTTCTTTGTGTTGTAACATCCGGTCAAGAACGTTACCTTTATTTTGTTCGGGATCGTAGTCACGAACCCAGAAAATTGCTGCGTGAGCAAAAGCACCAACCATCAAGAAACCAGCAATGTATTGGTGGTGGGTGTACAGCGCTGCCTGTGTAGTGTAATCCTTAGCGATGAACGCATAAGGAGGCAGAGCGTACATATGCTGCGCTACCAAGGAACAGATAGTTCCCAAAGATGCCAAAGCTAATGACAACTGGAAGTGCAGGGAGTTGTTGATGGTGTCGTAAAGACCTTGGTGGGGCAGGTTGAACTGACCTTCGCTCTTGCTACCGGGAATTAAACCGGATTTGGAGTTCAGCATTTCTTTGATGCTGTGACCAATTCCGAAGTTAGTCCGGTACATATGACCAGCGATGATGAACAGAACAGCGATCGCCAAGTGGTGGTGAGCCATATCGGTCAACCACAAGGATTCTGTTTGGGGGTGGAAACCGCCCAAGAAGGTGAGAATCGCAGTCCCAGCACCGGTGGAAGTTCCGAAGAGATGACCAGCGGTGTCAGGGTTCTGAGCATAAACGCCCCAGTTGCCTGTGAAGAATGGGGTTAAACCTTCTGGATGGGGAGCTACAGTCAAGAAGTTATCCCAACCTACGTGGATACCACGAGATTCAGGAATAGCAACGTGAACCAAGTGACCAGTCCAAGCTAAGGAGCTAACACCGAACAAACCAGCCAAGTGGTGATTCAAACGGGGTTCAGCACTCTTAAACCAAGAGAGACTAGGACGGAACTTGGGTTGTAAATGTAGCCAACCAGCAAATAAGAACAATGCAGACAACAAGAGCAAACCAACTGAACCAGTATATAGTTCAGTGTTAGTCCGCATGCCGATGGTGTACCACCAGTGATAAACACCGGAGTAAGCAATGTTTACAGGGTTGCTTGCACCAGCTTGGGTGAAAGCGTCAATTGCAGCTTCACCGAAGTGAGGATCCCAAATTGCATGGGCAATAGGACGGACGTGAAGGGGATCTTTGATCCACTGTTCAAAGTTACCTTGCCAGGCTACGTGAAACAGGAGGCTGGATGCCCACAGGAAGATAATTGCCAAGTGGCCGAAGTGCGTAGCGAAAATCTTTTGGTAAAGATTCTCTTCCGTCATGCCATCGTGGCTTTCAAAGTCATTGCCTGTAGCGATCGCATACCAAATCCGACGAGTAGTCGGGTCCTGTGCGAGATCCTGGCTAAATTTTGGAAATTTTGTTGCCATAGGTGTGATATGTCCTCTGACCTTTAGCCATCAAGTGTCAGCAAAATTTTAGATTCTAGATTTTGGATTTTGGATTAAATCTAAAATCTTTAGCATCCAAAACCCAAAATTCTACTGATTTTTATCCTACTGAAAGGATGTGTGCATGGAAGAATGCCCAAGTGGTGGCAATTCCTCCTAATAGGTAGTGAGCCACACCTACAGCCCGACCTTGAGTGATGCTCAGTGCGCGAGGCTGAATTGTTGGGGCTACTTTCAGTTTATTATGCGCCCATACAATGGACTCAATTAGTTCTTGCCAGTATCCACGACCACTGAACAGGAACATTAAGCTGAACGCCCAAACAAAGTGAGCGCCTAAGAACATTAATCCATAAGCAGACAATTCGCTGCCGTAGGAGTTAATTACTTGTGTAGCTTGCGCCCACAAGAAGTCACGTAACCAACCGTTGATGGTGATAGCACTTTCTGCAAAGTTGCCGGCAGTAATGTGATTTACTGTTCCATCTTCTATTGTTCCCCAAACATCAGATTGCATCTTCCAGCTAAAGTGGAAAATTACAATTGAGAGGGAGTTATACATCCAGAAGAGTCCTAGGAAGATATGATCCCAACCAGACACTTGGCAAGTACCACCACGACCTGGACCATCGCAAGGGAATCTAAAGCCGAGGTTAGCTTTGTCTGGAATCAGACGAGAGCTACGGGCATACAATACACCTTTGAGCAGGATGAGAACAGTAACGTGAATGGTGAAAGCGTGGATGTGGTGAACCATGAAGTCCGCTGTACCCAAGGCAATGGGCATCATTGCGACCTTACCACCTACAGCAACAATTCCGCCACCAAAAGCATGACTAACAACTTCTAAAGCGTTAGGTGCTGTGTTGCCGGGAGCTAGGGAGTGCAAGCTTTGTACCCATTGAGCAAACACTGGTTGCAGTTTAATTGCTGCGTCGGAGAACATATCTTGGGGACGACCCAAGGCACGCATGGTGTCATTGTGGATGTACAAACCAAAGCTGTGGAAGCCAAGGAAGATACAAACCCAGTTCAGGTGAGAGATGATAGCGTCACGGTGGCGAATCACCCGATCTAATACGTTGTTTTGGTTCACAACGGGATCATAGTCACGCACCATGAAGATTGCCGCGTGAGCAGCGCCACCTACAATCAAGAATCCACCGATCCAAATATGGTGAGTGAAGATACACAACTGTGTAGCGTAGTCAGTTGCCAAATAAGGATAGGGAGGCATCGCGTACATGTGATGCGCGATGATGATTGTTAAGGAACCCAAGAAAGCTAGGTTAGTAGCTAATTGAGCGTGCCAAGAGGTGGTCATGTTTTCATAAAGACCTTTGTGACCTTCGCCAGTGAAAGGACCTTTATGGGCTTCGAGAATATCTTTAATACTATGACCGATACCCCAGTTGGTACGGTACATATGACCAGCAATGATGAACAGTACAGCGATCGCTAGGTGGTGATGAGAAATATCAGTCATCCACAACCCGCCTGTAACTGGGTTTAAACCACCCTTAAAGGTGAGGATATCAGCGTAAGCTCCCCAATTTAAGGTGAAGAAAGGTGTTAAACCACTAGCAAAGCCGGGATATAATTCAGCCATTTTTGCTGTATCAAACAGCAATTCATGGGGCAGAGGGATGTCTTTAGCGGCTACACCAGCATCTAACAGTTTGTTGATTGGTGCAGACACATGGATTAAATGACCAGCCCATCCCAAAGAACCACAGCCTAGCAATACTGATAAGTGATGATTCAGCATTGATTCCACATTCTGGAACCATTCCAGTTTGGGAGCGCGTTTGTGGTAGTGGAACCAGCCAGCAAACAAGAACAAACCTGCTAATACCAAGCCGCCAATTGCAGTTACATATAGCTGGAAGGAGCTAGTGATACCCCAGCCACGCCATACTTGGAACAAGCCAGAGGTGATTTGAATGCCGCGGAAACCGCCGCCCATATCACCATTTAAAATGTCTTGACCAACAATAGACCAAACTGTCTGAGCACTGGGCTTGACTCCCAATGGATCTGCCAACCAGGCTTCGTAGTTAGAGAACTTAGCGCCGTGGAATAACATTCCGCTCAACCAGATTGCTACCACAGCCAAGTGGCCGAAGTGAGCAGCGAATATCTTGCGGGAAATGTCTTCTAGATCGCTTGTATGTGTATCAAAATCGTGGGCGAGGGCATGGAGATTCCAAATCCAAGTGGTGGTTTTGGGGCCTCTGGATAATGATCTGTCGAAATGTCCTGGCTTGGCCCATTTTTCAAATGAGGTAGGAACCGGGTCATTGTCAACAATCACTCTTGCTTTTTTTTCCTCTCGCTCCGGAGGACTAATCGTCATTCGACCTCCTCTCTATGAAGGAATGGGGACTCATGAATACCACCTAGAGTTACAGAACCGCAGTTTTCAGATTTCTCGGATAACAGCGTTGAACTTGCCGTGTGGAAAATAAAAGTTGTTTCTGTTGAATTATAGAGTGTGAACTTGCATATTGTTAGACACATTTTAACAATAATTTAAAATCCCCCAATTTATTGTCTGATCTTGCTTGCAAGTTCCGCTCATTGTCCAAAAGTCAAGAGATTCTTCATTTAATTTACAAAGAACAACAATTTGTAAAACTTATAGTTAATACTTAAAGTGGCTCAAAGTCTTTTTAAATCGTTGTTTTTAGCTAATTTTTTGTCGCTGAGAGCAAATTTTTGGACTGTAATTAGGTCAAAAAAATTACTTGATTTTTATTTTAATTGCATAAAAATCAGTGGATTTATAACTTTAGGATCACTTTAGGGGTAGATTTATACTTTTAGTTCCTAGTCCTTGGGTGGTAATTTGCGCGAAAATGATCTCGTGAATTGTTAAAAACTGTTACAGAATAAAAACATGAATACTAACTGTAGAAAATTTTTTGAGCGGCTTTTTTCTTATAAATTCCCTATTATTAAATGGGTAGTCGCGTTAAGTCTAGCCATGATATTAAGTAGTTGCGTCGAAACAGCAACTAGCAAAGAAATATCTATTAATCCCTTTGTCAAACCTCTGCCAGCTTCGGAAATTTCTGGAACATTTTCCGAAACTGCATCACCAGATGTAATAAAGGCATTGCGTCCTAGTTTGGAAGGATATCAACCCCAAGTAACTATTATCAGTCCCCAACCAGATGAAGTTCTGCAAGACAATAGGGTTGCAGTTAGCTTGCAAGTTCAGGACTTACCGATATTTAAAGACCCAAAATGGCAGTTAGGTCCCCATTTACACTTAATTTTGGATAATCAACCTTATCAGGCTGTCTATGACTTCTATGACTTAAATCAGCCTTTGGTATTCTCAGACTTAACCCCTGGTACGCATACTATCCGGGTTTTTGCTTCCCGTCCCTGGCATGAAAGTTTCAAAAATGAAGGTGCTTATGCCCAAACTACATTTCATGTATTGACGAAAACCGAAGATAATAACCCTGATCCTAAATTACCTTTACTTACCTATAGTCGTCCTAATGGTGCTTATGGTGCAGAACCAATTATGTTGGACTTTTACCTAACTAACGCACCATTACATAGTGTGGCTGACACTAACCCAGAAGATACCATGAGCAATTGGCGCATTCGTAGCACAGTGAATGGTGAAAGCTTTATTCTGGATCGTTGGCAAACTATCTATCTCAAAGGGTTTAAACCTGGCAAAACCTGGATAAAATTGGAATTTCTGGATAATCAAGGGCAACCTGTCAAAAATGCCTTCAATACAACTATCAGATTAATCAATTATCAGCCTAATGGCCAAGATACTTTGTCAAAAATTGTCAGAGGAGAATTAACGGCAGATGAAGTACGTAGCATTGTAGAACCAAATTATACATCCAAGATTCCGGTTACAGAACCAACGCCCACACCCAGTCCCAAGGTAGAAGCAACTCCAGCACCAAAGGTAGAAAAATTACCAATTCCTGAAACTACACCCAGTCCCAAGGTAGAAGTAACTCCAGCACCAAAGGTAGAAACACAACCTCTTCCTGAATTGATACCAACACCCCAAGCTGAAGTAACAGAAACAAAGGTAGAAACACAACCTCTTCCTGAAGTGATACCAACACCCCAAGCTG
>NZ_PGEM01000172.1 GCF_002934005.1 Cuspidothrix issatschenkoi CHARLIE-1
GGTAATACTGGTAATAATACCATTACTGGCGGTATAGGAAAAGATACTCTAACCGGAGGACTAGGAATAGACCGTTTTGATTACCGTAATTTAGCTGATTCTGTATTCGGTAGTTTTGATGTGATTACAGACTTCAATGCTACTGCTAATAATGATTTATTCCTTGTTTCCACTGCCCGCAGCGTATTTTCTAATGTGGGATCTGTTGCAACACTGGATACAACCGGAATTGCAGCTAGGTTAACTAGTACCACTTTTATAGCTAACTCTGCTGCTCAGTTTACCTTTGGTACGGGGGCTAGTATCCGTAGTTTTGTCGCTATTAATGATGGAACGGCAGGATTTAGTGCTGTTACTGATGCTATTATCGAGGTGACAGGCTTGACGGGGACTTTAGCATTAGCTAATTTTGTCACGGTTTAGTTAATAGACATCGGGTTAACATTCAATGTGCGTAACCGGAAACCCTTGTAGAGACGTTACACGCAACGTCTCTATCATGTACTTGTTCGTAAGTCCTATAGGACTAATATTTGATTTTTGAAAGATAGGTAAAATACTTAGATTTTTTCAAAATTCAAATATAGCAGTCGCCAGGAAAGTTAGGACATAAATTTAGGGGATGGGCGAAGCATTCGGGCGAAAAATATCAGGGTAAGAGCCATAAATTATCTGCCCGAATGCTTCGCCCCTACTGTCCTAACCGATGTGGCGGTTGCTATACTATTGCTATATTATTTTCTGAAATTCCCTAATTTAACTGACTTGTAACCTAAATTGGATCTTTATAAATCATTAGTTGGTCATTTTTTATTTACTTTGGTGAAAACCGAACCAGAGTGGCTGCACAAACAAACCATTGGTAGTCTAAATTGGCTGTCAAAAGCCAGTTATTATCCTTCTACCAACTGGTTGAATAACCTCCTTCAGCAATATCTGTGTTTAAATGATCCACGACTAGAACAAACTATACTGGGCATGAAATTTCCCAATCCTTTGGGCTTGGCGGCTGGATTTGACAAAGACGGCGTTGGCGCTAATATCTGGCATAATTTTGGGTTTGGTTTTGCTGAATTGGGTACTGTTACTTATCACCCCCAACCGGGAAATCCGCCCCCTCGGTTATTTCGTTTACCTTTAGATCAAGCAGCACTTAACCGGATGGGTTTTAATAATGGCGGTGCTGTGGCTATGGCCGCAAGACTGAAGGAGGAGAAAGAGAAGTTGAATTATCCAATACCCATACCCATAGGTATAAATTTAGGTAAATCCAAGATCACACCTTTGGAATTAGCAGCCCAGGATTATCTAGAGAGTTTTCGATTACTGAAGGATTTGGGTGATTATTTTGTAGTTAATGTTTCTTCTCCCAATACTCCGGGATTGCGATCGCTTCAGGATGCTGCTATGCTCAGTCAAATTTTGGATGTACTACAAGGGGAAAACACAGGTAAAAAACCCATCTTTGTGAAAATTGCCCCCGATTTAGAATGGGAGGCAATATCAGATATTATGGCCATCGCCCAAAGTTACAATCTCGCTGGTTTAATTGCCACTAACACCACTATTAGCCGAGAAGGACTGCAAACCCAGATTATTGAAAAAACTGGTAAATCACCCCAAGAGGAAGCCGGAGGTATTAGCGGCAGGCCAGTACGCGATCGCTCTACGGAAGTAATCCGCTTTATCCACCAACAAAGCCAAGGGCAAATCCCCATCATAGGCGTAGGTGGCATCTTTACCGCCGAGGATGCTTGGGAAAAAATCACCGCCGGAGCTTGTCTAATTCAAACCTATACAGGCTGGATTTATGAAGGTCCCATGATGGTTAGCCGCATCCTCACAGGTTTATTAACCAAACTCGAAGAAAACGGCTTAAATTCCATCAGCGAAGCAGTAGGGACAGGTGACAGGTGACAGTAGGGGCGAACGGCCATTCGCCCCTACAACCGTCAACCGTCATCTACAGGAAAAAACTCCCTAGACTTACGAGAATAAGACCAGGCAATGCCATCAGGATCACGGCTACGACTCCACTCAGTAAAATCTGGGTCATTGCGTCGTTTGTAAACCGTGCTGGAATAAACACCCAACCGCTTGGCTAGTTCAGATTGAATCAAAGACCCAAAAACTAACTGTTCTGCTAGGGGTCTTTTTGCTGTCTCTAGGGTAGGTTCGGATTTAGACTCAAGTTGTATTTCTTCTTCCTCTTCCTCTTCCTGTTGCGCTTTTACTTCCCTGTGGGGAAGTGGTGGCGGTGGTGCTAAGAGCGATCGCGCTTCCTTAGTCACAGGTCGAGGGGGAAGTTTTTCTACTGGCTCACTATCATCAAAAATGTCACCCAGAATACTCGCAGTTATAAAGTAATAGGATGGATTCTCACTTTCTGCATCTAGTACACTAGCGCCAAATTCCCTACCCTTCCCTTCTAAGTAGCGTTTTGCCACATTTCCAGAAAAATTTCCCCTACTCGCTAGATCAACCGCTGTAATTTTTCCCTGATTTTCCCGAATTAATTGATAAAAAAGCGGGTTAACTTGTTTAGACCACTTTTCCCATCTATATTGTTGCCAAAGATTGAGAACCATTAGCAGCAATAGAATTACCAGTAAAACTTTCCAGGTATTGACCAGAAAAACAATCAAAAACGATATCGGCAAAATTAGAACGAGAAAAGCTTTCCCGTAATTTTCTATGGTTGTTTCACTCATGCTGATTTTTGCCAAGTGAATTTTTACAAAATAATATCTCTATCTTGGCAAAAATTTGTACTTTTGTTTGTATTTTTTGGCAAAAATGCCGGCAAAAATTAAGAGGTAGTAGGCAAGGGGCAAGAGGGAAAAGAATAATCATTTCTCCCGTACTCCCCTACTCCCCACCCTACCCCCTCTGTATCTGAGAAAAATTTTTCCCGATCCTGTTGACATACCAGAAATATACATACTACATTAATAATACAAGCGACATTCCCAAAGGAGTTGGCTTTTACCGTAGCGGATACTTTTTACATGCGGGAATAGTTTAGCGGGTAGAGCAGTGAACGGAGTAAAACCCATATTCCTTGGTTAACAAACTTGCCTGTAAAGGCCAACTTACTAAGGGTTATCGTTAATTCATCGGTCGCAGGTTCAAATCCTGCCCTGCCACCCAATTAATTTTAGATTTAGCTGAACCAAACTAACCAAAGAGGTAATGCTAAAAATAACCCCAGAAAAGTCAAAGCAATAGTACTAGATAACAAGTCCCGATCTAGATCATACACTTCTGCCAAAATCAGTACAGAAAGCCCTGTGGGTGTGCCAGACATCAGGACTAGCACTAAACGATGTTCACCTACTACACCCAAATAGGTTGCTACTAATCCTACCAACAAAGGAACAATAAAGACTTTAATCGTACTGGCAATGGCAGCGATCGCTAAACTCCCCCATGATCTCATCTTTCCTAGTCGCAAACCAACCAGTAACAAAGCTAAAGCAATTACTACCCAAACAGCTTGATCTAAAGCTGACTCAACTAAAGGGGGTAACTCGACAAACTGGGTATTTAAACCAATGAAAAATGTCCATAAACTGGGGACAGTGACTATATCGCGCAACTGTAACCACCAATGGTTTTCCGTTTCTCTCTGACCAAAATAACTAGCGATTAAAACCGCAATTCCATAAGTACCTGCCACATTAGTAGTAACACTGAATAATACTGCCCAATCAGTATTTTCTGGGCTAAGTAAAACTTCTGTAAGTACCAGTCCCACGAAACCAGTATTACCTAAAATTGCGGCGAGAATAAAGCTACCTAAACTAGCTTTCATGGCCGATACATCTACAGTTTTCTCTTCAGGCTGTGCTTTATTAGTGTTAAACCATTGCCAACTCCACCAGATTAGCAGTGCTAAAACCAAACTCAGTAGCAAAACTGCGATCGCTACTCCGGGTATAAGTCCACCTTCAGATGAGTTTGTATGACGTGCCAATACTAAAAGTTGCAGAGGAACTCCCACCCAATAAAGTCCCTGACCTAAAAACTTGAGAAAAATAACTGTGCTAAAGCTAGATAATACAATTCCTAAACCTATCCAGATAAATAGAGGCGTATAGGCATCTAACAAATTATCAATCATGAGACTAAAAATATTAACAGTGATCAAAAATTATTTACACTGTACTAATTTACACTAATTTACTTTTAAAATACCCAATTGCCTGAAAAGGCCGGGAGAAGAAGCCATGAATTACAACTTCTTTACTAAAAATAAAACAGCTACAGCCCAAAATCAGCCTATTCCTGGAAGAGAACAGGAAATGATTCAAGGACGTAGCGGCGGCTATATGTTTGAAGCTGGAATTTGGAAAATGCCGCGCCGTTGTTTGTTAGTAGGTACAGCACAAAGCACATATTACGCTGGCAAACAAGAATTAACAGCAGATTTTGTTAAAGTTGTCAAACAAGCAGTTGCAGAAAATCCTGAAAAAGTAGCAGAAGAAATTCTCTATGCTAGTGATGGACGCGCCATTAATAACAGTGCGCCAATTCTGGCTTTAGTATTACTTTCAATAGGTGAAACTCCAGAAGCAAAAAAAGCTTTTTTAGACCGATGAATGTAGGGTTATTGGATGATATCTCGAAAGAGATTAGCAGGTTCAAATCCTGCACTTGCCGTTTTTTATTTAATATTGAGATGTTGGGTTTCTTTCTGTTAACCCAACCTACATCTTTTTGTTAAATGTGATCGGGATCTATATTTAATTCCCGCAATTTTGCTGCTAAACGTTCGGCTTTTTGAGCTTCACGTTCGGCTTTTTCTGTCTCATGTTCTGCTCTTTGTGCTTCATATTCTGCACTTTCTTCAGGTGTGGGTACTAATTTTCCTTCTGGTGTAAAATAGCGTAATAACCCATCATAAATTCCTAAATATAAACCCAATTGTTCACTCCATAGATGTCCTTTTTCATTTACTTCTAATGGTTGATATTTACCATCTAATAAATGAAACCCTGCAAATTCTAAAGTATAGGGATCAAACCAAAAATAGTCGGGTGTACGGAATTTATTTTGATAAATTTCTTTTTTTAATCCTCTATCAGTTTTCGCAGTTGTTGGTGAAATAATTTCCACTATTACATGAGGATATTGTCCGTCTTCGTCCCACACTACCCAACTTTTACGAGTTTTTCTATCAGTTCCTAAAACTACAAAGAAATCTGGACTCCTAAAATTTTCTGATTTTTTTTGGTGAGGACTATAATAAATACTCAGATTTCCCGCAGCATAAAAATCCGTTCTGTCTTTCCATAACCATTCTAAACATTTAAACAGAAGAATAATTTGTCGTAAATGTAGTTCTGTTTCCACGGGTGGTTCGTCGCTATATAAGTCGCTGGGGGGAAAAATTATCTCTTCAGAGATGTTTTCTTGACATTCTAATTCTTGAGTAATCATCATGATATGATACCAAGTAGTTATTTATTAGTTATAACATTAATTGTCAGAATCAGGTGAGACCATAAGATCCCCGACTTCTGTGATCAATTTATAATTTATTGTCTTCATAAATAAAAGAAGTCGGGGATCTGGGTATGAACAATTGGTATAGCTGAATATTTACGTTATCCTGATTCTGACAAAAATTCGATAGGGATAAAATATATACATAAAATTAAGTAAAAACACTAGGATGGTTTAGTTCCCATTATAAACACGCTATTAAACTTAATATTCAAAGTTAATCAAAATACAAAAAAGTATTATAATTCCCTTTGAACTACTTTGTATATCAGGGTAGCTATTTGTTTAGTCAATCAGAATATATGACCAATAAACCTACATCTGTTTCCCCCTGGGTTTATATACCCACCCTTTATTTTGCGGAAGGAATACCCTACATGATTATTAACTCAGTATCTGTAATTTTCTACAAGAAACTGGGAGTAGATAATACACAAATTGCTTTTTGGACAAGTTTAATCAGTTTTCCTTGGATTTTAAAAATGTTCTGGTCGCCATTTGTAGATATTTATTCTACCAAAAGAAAATGGTTGTTGACCATGCAAATTATCATGTTTTTCTGTTTGAGTTTTTTAGCATTATCTTTCTATCTTCCCAATTTCTTCTTTATATCTTTAGGCATATTAACCATTGCAGCATTTGTTTCTGCTACCTATGATATTGCCACAGATGGTTTTTATATGTTGGCTTTACACCCAGAACAACAAGCTGTATTTGTAGGCATTCGCTCACTATTTTATAGATTTGCAATTTTATTTACCACAGGGTTTTTAGTATTTTTAGCAGGTTATTTAGAAGAATCTACTAATAATATTTCTTTAAGTTGGAGTATTGTAATCTTGCAACACTCTATCCATTTTAGCTTTATTACTCGATTTACTAATAATATTCCTTTAAGTTGGAGTATTGTAATCGGGATAGCTGCCGTCATTTTTGCCGTTTTATTTGCGTTTCATTCTTTTACTTTACCAACACCAGAATCAAATAATAAGGACTTAGAAACAAATCCAGAGTCAACTCTTGATAAAATACATTTTGTTAAGATTATTGTTTCCTATTTTCAACAACCCAAAATAGCAATCATACTGGCATTTATTTTACTTTATCGATTTGGTGAGGCTATGTTACTTAAAGTAGCTTCTTTATTTTTATTAGATAAACCAGAATTAGGAGGTTTAGGTTTATCTACCCAAGAATTTGGTTTAGTATATGGTACTTTTGGGGTAATATCTTTAATATGTGGCGGCATTTTAGGAGGTTTATTAATTGCTAAATATGGGTTAAAAAAATGTTTATTACCGATGGCTTTAGCCTTAAATTTACCGAACGTTTTTTATATCTATATGGCTTATGCTAAACCAGCACTAAAATTTGTTTATCCTCTAGTTTCCCTAGAACAATTTGGTTATGGTGTTGGTTTTACAGCCTTCACAGTTTATTTAATGTATGTTTCTAAAGGGGAACATAAAACTTCTCATTTTGCCATATCTACTGGTTTAATGGCTTTAGGTTTAATGATACCAGGAGCAATTAGTGGACAAATTCAACAGTCATTAGGATATCCCTTATTCTTTGTATTGGTTTGTTTAGCAACTATTCCAGGGATGTTAACTATATTTTTTATCCCCTTAGCAGAAGACGTAAAATAAGCTAAATCTTAGATCCTCGACTTCTTTAAGAAATCGGGGATCTAAATAAATAGGAATAGGAGTTTTATATGAATTGTATTTTAGGTATTGATGGCGGTGGGAGTAAAACTATTTGTATCATTATGGATGATGCAGGTAAAATTTTAGGTAGAGGTGAAGCAGGGGCTTCTAATTATCAGAGTATTGGTATAGAAGCAGCAAAAAAACAAATTGAATCTGCTATTTATCAAGCAATAATTACAGCCTTAAATTCTCCAAATAATATTAATGTTATAGCAATTTGTTTAGGGTTAGCAGGTGTCAGTCGTCCAGAGGATATAGAAGTAATAAAATCTATAGTTAATCAATTACAAAATAGTCAAAATATACCTGCAATTACTTGGGACTTAAAACCATCTCATATTGTTATTTGTCATGATGCTTTAATTGGTTTAATGGGAGGAGTGGGTGATGCTGTGGGTATTGTGGTAGCTGCGGGAACTGGTTCTATTATTTTTGGTAGAAATCATCAAGGGGAAAGTAAAAGGGTTGGTGGTTGGGGTTATATTTTAGGGGATGAAGGAGGCGGCTATAAAATAGCTGTAGCTGGGATGCAAGCAGCATTAAAAGCTTATGATGGACGAGGTGAAACAACAATTTTATTAGAGAATTTTCAGCAATATCTACAACTAGAAAATATAGAGCAATTAATAGCAGTGATATATCAAAAAGGATGGGGTGTAAAAGAAATAGCTGCTTTAGCCCCAATTGTTGATCAAGCTGCTAGTGAAGGTGATCCTAGTGCGAATAGGATTATTGATGAAGCTATGACAGAATTAGTAATAGCTACTTCTACAGTTATTGATCACATTTTTGATTATCAGCAGGTTGTGGAAGTTGTGACTACAGGAAGTATTTGGTTAGGTAAATCTAAATTACGGGAAAGATTTATTAATGCTCTTATTCATCAATATCCTTTGGTAAATGTAATTTATCCTCGTTATGAACCAGCTTATGGGGCGGGGTTATTGGCGTTAAATAGTTTATGAGAAATTGGAAATTACAGCAGTAAGGGCGAAGCATTCGGATGATAGTCTCGGGTAAAAACCGATAATTAATTGTCCGAATGCTTCGCCCCTACATT
>NZ_PGEM01000173.1 GCF_002934005.1 Cuspidothrix issatschenkoi CHARLIE-1
CGCACATTTCCCCGAAAAGTGCCACCTGACGTCTAAGAAACCATTATTATCATGACATTAACCTATAAAAATAGGCGTATCACGAGGCCCTTTCGTCTTCACCTCGAGAAATCATAAAAAATTTATTTGCTTTGTGAGCGGATAACAATTATAATAGATTCAATTGTGAGCGGATAACAATTTCACACAGAATTCATTAAAGAGGAGAAATTAACTATGAGAGGATCGCATCACCATCACCATCACGGATCCGCACAGCTCTCCAAGGAAATAAAATTTAGAAAAATAGAGTTAAAAGAGGGCACAATGGGGCCAAAAATTCCTCAATGGCCACTCACTAAGGAGAAACTAGAAGGGGCTAAAGAGATAGTCCAAAGACTATTGTCAGAGGGAAAAATATCAGAAGCTAGTGACAATAATCCTTATAATTCACCCATATTTGTAATAAAAAAGAGGTCTGGCAAATGGAGGTTATTACAAGATCTGAGAGAATTAAACAAAACAGTACAAGTAGGAACGGAAATATCCAGAGGATTGCCTCACCCGGGAGGATTAATTAAATGTAAACACATGACTGTATTAGATATTGGAGATGCATATTTCACTATACCCTTAGATCCAGAGTTTAGACCATATACAGCTTTCACTATTCCCTCCATTAATCATCAAGAACCAGATAAAAGATATGTGTGGAATTGTTTACCACAAGGATTCGTGTTGAGCCCATATATATATCAGAAAACATTACAGGAAATTTTACAACCTTTTAGGGAAAGATATCCTGAAGTACAATTGTATCAATATATGGATGATTTGTTCGTGGGAAGTAATGGTTCTAAAAAACAACACAAAGAGTTAATCATAGAATTAAGGGCAATCTTACTGGAAAAGGGTTTTGAGACACCAGATGATAAATTACAAGAAGTGCCACCTTATAGCTGGCTAGGTTATCAACTTTGTCCTGAAAATTGGAAAGTACAAAAAATGCAATTAGACATGGTAAAGAATCCAACCCTTAATGATGTGCAAAAATTAATGGGGAATATAACATGGATGAGCTCAGGGGTCCCAGGGTTGACAGTAAAACACATAGCAGCTACTACTAAGGGATGTTTAGAGTTGAATCAAAAAGTAATTTGGACGGAAGAGGCACAAAAAGAGTTAGAAGAAAATAATGAGAAGATTAAAAATGCTCAAGGGTTACAATATTATAATCCAGAAGAAGAAATGTTATGTGAGGTTGAAATTACAAAAAATTATGAGGCAACTTATGTTATAAAACAATCACAAGGAATCCTATGGGCAGGTAAAAAGATTATGAAGGCTAATAAGGGATGGTCAACAGTAAAAAATTTAATGTTACTGTTGCAACATGTGGCAACAGAAAGTATTACTAGAGTAGGAAAATGTCCAACGTTTAAGGTACCATTTACCAAAGAGCAAGTAATGTGGGAAATGCAAAAAGGATGGTATTATTCTTGGCTCCCAGAAATAGTATATACACATCAAGTAGTTCATGATGATTGGAGAATGAAATTGGTAGAAGAACCTACATCAGGAATAACAATATACACTGATGGGGGAAAACAAAATGGAGAAGGAATAGCAGCTTATGTGACCAGTAATGGGAGAACTAAACAGAAAAGGTTAGGACCTGTCACTCATCAAGTTGCTGAAAGAATGGCAATACAAATGGCATTAGAGGATACCAGAGATAAACAAGTAAATATAGTAACTGATAGTTATTATTGTTGGAAAAATATTACAGAAGGATTAGGTTTAGAAGGACCACAAAGTCCTTGGTGGCCTATAATACAAAATATACGAGAAAAAGAGATAGTTTATTTTGCTTGGGTACCTGGTCACAAAGGGATATGTGGTAATCAATTGGCAGATGAAGCCGCAAAAATAAAAGAAGAAATCGTACTAGGTTAACAAGCTTAATTAGCTGAGCTTGGACTCCTGTTGATAGATCCAGTAATGACCTCAGAACTCCATCTGGATTTGTTCAGAACGCTCGGTTGCCGCCGGGCGTTTTTTATTGGTGAGAATCCAAGCTAGCTTGGCGAGATTTTCAGGAGCTAAGGAAGCTAAAATGGAGAAAAAAATCACTGGATATACCACCGTTGATATATCCCAATGGCATCGTAAAGAACATTTTGAGGCATTTCAGTCAGTTGCTCAATGTACCTATAACCAGACCGTTCAGCTGGATATTACGGCCTTTTTAAAGACCG
>NZ_PGEM01000174.1 GCF_002934005.1 Cuspidothrix issatschenkoi CHARLIE-1
GGACTTACGCAACTGGCACAGCGATCGCTAATTATTAGTATATGTGTACTGCAATAATGAAGATGTTATTGAATCAGACTGATTGAGAATTGTTAATAGTAATAGATTAAATAAATGACGGGTATTAATTTTATGAGAGAATGATGATAGGGTGCATTAAGAAATTAATTAACGATGAAATTTACTAAACTTAATTACTGCCAGTATTTACTTAGCAGTCAAATCAACTACACAATGACTAATCTAGCAGAACATTTAGACAATATTAGTCACGATAAAATTAATTATTATTTAAAAAATGAGAAATTGACTCCTCGGTTACTTTGGGATAATGTGAAAGATATAATTGTCCCGGACGAGAATGCTTATATTATATTTGATGACACAGTTTTAGACAAAAGATTTTCAGAAAAGATTGAAATGGTGCGAAGGCAATATAGTGGAAATGAGCATGGCATCGTCAAAGGAATTGGAATAGTCAATTGTATATATGTTAATCCTAAAACTCTCAAATTTTGGGTAATAGATTATCGTATTTTTAACCCTGATAATGATGGTTTAAGTAAAGTTGACCATGTGAAAAATATGTTGCAAGGGCTTGTATATCAAAAGGTTCTACCATTTGACACAGTTTTAATGGATACTTGGTATGCAGTTAACAATTTAATGCTTTATATTGATAGTCTAGATAAAGTTTATTATTGTCCTTTAAAGATTAATCGTTTGGTTGATGATAGTTTTGGCAAAGAAAAATATAAAAATATTGAATCATTGTCATGGAGTGAAGATGAGTTAGAATGTGGTAAAATTATCAAGATAAAAGCATTCCCCTCTGAGAAAAAAGTGAAGCTATTCCGGGTTACTATCTCTACCGATAGAACGGACTATATCGCAACTAATGATATATCTCAAAGTTCTATGGATGTTACACAACAGGTGTGTAAAATCCGTTGGAAAATAGAAGAGTTTCACAGGGAGATAAAACAATTAACTGGCATTGAATCATGTCAGTGTCGCAAAGGTCGTCTTCAAAGAAATCATATAGCTTGTGCTATGTTGGTTTGGCTAAGACTAAAAAACTTAGCTTACAACACAGGTCAAACTATTTATCAAATTAAGCATAATTTGCTTTCTAATTATTTAATAGGACAACTAAAACGTCCAGATATTGCTATGTCAATGGTTTAGTCTTTAGGTGATCGGTGCGGCTACGCCGCACCATCGCTTGTGCCAGTTGCGTAAGTCCTAAAGACGACCTTTAGCCGCTTGTCAAGCTGTAATATGTGCGGCTTGATGGCCTGACCATGTTGATAAAAATTGCCCCCAGTCTTTTCGGGATTTAGCTACAGAATATATTAATAATTTTGCGAAAAAAGCAGCAACAGATAAAGAATTATCTAAACATTGTTCTACAGAAATTTGGAGTAAATGGCAGGTTTTAGCTAAACCAGAAAATCAATTAG
>NZ_PGEM01000175.1 GCF_002934005.1 Cuspidothrix issatschenkoi CHARLIE-1
ACGTAATTATATTTTAATTATACAGTTTAGCTGCACATTAGCTTAATAGCAAAGGGTTTCACTCTTGCCTCTTGCCTATTGGCTTCTGCTATACAATTTGAGTATTAGACATCTTCGGTAAAGATTGTAGAGACGAGAATACCTACCCATGGAACGTCTCTACAGGGGTTTTATGTCACGCATATTTAATTTTCACCAGATGTCTATTAGGAATTGGGGTAATTTACCTCCTGGACAAAACCCCCAATCTCAAAACAAAAACAACCCCCAAATTTGGAGGTTGTGAATTTTTATTTTTAAAACAAACCTGATTATTTTATGGACATAATACAAAGGGAAGCTAGAAAAGCGGCGACAATGTAAAATACAGCCACTACTTGCAATTCTGACCAGCCAGTTAATTCTAAATGATGATGTAAAGGTGCCATTTTAAATAAACGTTTACCTTTGCCGTCTGGTCCTTTTGTTGCTTTATAATAGCTAACTTGTGCCATGACAGAGAGGGTTTCTATAAAGAAGATACCGCTCAGGATAAACAGGGCTACCAAGCTATTTGTTAACAGTGCCACCGCAGCTAAAGCTCCACCCAGGGCTAAGGAACCGGTATCACCCATGAAAACACTTGCGGGGTTGCGGTTATGGGCTAAAAAGCCTAGGCAGCTACCACTGACAGCAGCACAGAAAACCATTAAGTCGGGAGAAGTTGGCGCGATAATTACACCTAATGCGAAGATAGCGATCGCTACTGTTCCCGCCGCTAAACCATCAATACCATCTGTTAAATTAGTAGCATTGCTCTCTGCAACCAAAACAAACCCGGCTACAGGCCAGAACAATAGCCCCAAAGGTAGGGATAAACCCACCCAAGGTAAATGGATATTAGTTATACTAAAGTCACCTTTAAACATTAGCCACAGACAAAACATCCCCCCAAATATCACTTGCAGGGCTAATTTAGTCTTGGGAGAGATACCTTTATTCGACTTACGGCGTAAAATTTGCCAGTCGTCTATCCAACCAATTAAACCATAACTGAGTGTTAAAGCGGAAACCGCCAACACATCTTGAGAAAAATCCGATAATATGCAAGCCATTACCACTGCTACAGGGATGAAAAATATACCCCCCATAGTTGGCGTGCCGGCTTTTTTCAAATGAGCTTGGGGCCCATCTTCCCGAATAATCTGACCTGTTTTCAGTGCTTGTAACATGGGTATTACCCACTGTCCTAGAATGGTGACACCGACAGCACAGAGTAAAAGAGGCAGGGTGAGGGAGGTAACAGACCAAGGGGTTCTATTTGCCAGCCCATCTAAAATTAAAGCTGTTATACTGAGTAAAGAGGCCAGTAAAGAGGCCAACCCGATTCCCGAAAAATTCAAACTTTGGTTAGGAGATAATTTAGCATCCACAGAAAATTTCCCTCACTCCACACTTAAAACCTAAGTAAAACAATAGAAGCTATTTTTGCTCCGTAGTTCCCAAAATATTGTATACTAATCTTCTTCGATAACGACATCATCGTCGTCGTCATAATCAATATCACTAATGCCATCGTCTCCGCCTAGAAAATCGGGTATTACTTCTATATCGTCTTTAGAGTCTGCATCATGTACATCACGGGCTATAAGTCGGCCACCTGCTCGCAACCAGTCCAACATGGAGGACTCTTGTTTTAAGGGAATAACTGCTGCCCGTTGGTTACGGGGGGCTTCACGAAGGGGAGAATCTAACATATCAACAATGACATCGAGGGTTTATATAACTAGACATTAAGAGTTTATCATTTGATAGCAGTTAATTTTATTCCTTCATACAACTCTTTAATTGTTAAATCCGAATTAAAGGAAATTTTCATTTATTCACGAAATTGTAGCCAAAACGGCATCATTTAATGAGTTGGATGATTATAGGCAGCAATATTAATATCTAAGTTCATGATGCAAACTCTGAAGGTAAAGGGCAATGATAGGCAAATCCACTCTAATTGAGGCCGTTGCAGGAACAAATCGGGGTTTATTAACCAATTCCTCACAACAACAAGCTATTTTAGCAGCGATCGCTAATCTAGAAGACTTTAATCCCACTCCTAGGCCATTAGCAGCTAGTAATTTATTAGAAGGCAACTGGCGACTACTATACACCACAAGCAAAGCCTTACTAAACATAGACCGTTTACCCTTTTGTAAGCTTGGTCAAATTTACCAATGTATTCGGGTAGAAAGCAACAGTGTTTACAATATAGCTGAAATTTATGGCATTCCTTCCTTAGAAGGATTAGTCAGCGTTGCTGCTAAATTTGAACCAGTTTCCCAACGGCGTGTGCAAGTAAAATTCCAACGCTCGATTATTGGTTTACAACGCCTGATAGGCTATACATCACCAGAAAATTTTATCCAACAAATTGAATCGGGGCAAAAATTTACAGCCTTTGATTTTCCCATTCAAAGTGAACAACAACAAGGTTGGTTAGATATTACTTATATAGATGATGATCTCCGTATTAGTCGGGGTAACGAAGGTAGTGTTTTTGTATTAACTAAAACATAGCACTTTTTACACAAGGCCTTCCGCCATGAAATTACTCTATTCTTGGTTTTTTGTCAAGGGATATCAAAAAACTTGACAATTGATAAACAGGGAAAACCCAGCAATTTGACAAATAACTTAACAAAACCACAAGCAAACGCCTCCAGGTTGTAGAGTAAAAACAATCAGCCCTCATTTAATGGCAATTCATACTTCAAAAGGGAAGATACAACATGGTTCAACGTGGTTCTATAGTACGTGTTCTCCGCCCTGAATCCTACTGGAATAAGGAGCTTGGTACAGTGGTTTCTGTTGATAAAACTGGCATCAAATACCCTGTAATTGTCCGCTTTAACAAGGTTAATTACAATGATATCAACACCAACAACTTCGCTTTAGATGAATTAATCGAAGTGAAAGCACCTGCTGCTAAACCAGCAGCAAAATAAACAGCCCAGTGACTAGGGGACAGTTTCATGGGATGATAGCAGGAGATATCAAGGCAGAAATCCGGGATATTAATTTTGCTTGACCATACCTGCCCCTATAAAAATTATTTGCTTGAATGCCTGAACTGCCTGAAGTTGAAACAGTCCGACGAGGTTTAAATCAATTAACCCTCAGTCAAGAAATTACGGGGGGAGATGTGCTGCTACAACGCACCATCGCCTACCCGTTTTCTGTTGATGAATTTATTCATAGAATTAAAGGTAATACCATCACCACCTGGCATCGTCGTGGTAAATATCTCCTAGCGGAACTCTCCCCTGCTTCCTCATTAGGTGTTCATTTACGTATGACTGGTCAATTACTATGGTTAGATCAAAATGAACCTTTACACAAACACACCAGAGTTAGGTTATTTTTTGGAGACAAACAAGAATTACGCTTTGTTGATCAGCGCACCTTTGGGCAAATGTGGTATGTTCCTCCTAGTGTGGCGGTAGAAAGTATTATTACAGGTTTAGCAAAACTGGCAGTTGACCCCTTTTCCCCAGAATTCACTGTTGAGTATTTGGCCGATAAATTAAAAAAATCCCGTCGTCCCATTAAAACTGGCTTATTAGATCAGTCAACGGTGGCAGGATTAGGTAATATTTATGCAGATGAGGCTTTATTTAAAAGTGGCATTTTACCCACAACTTTGGGTATAGAATTAAAACTTCCCCAAATTGAACTTTTACGAACGGCAATTATTGAAGTTTTATCAGCCAGTATTGCCGTAGGTGGGACAACTTTTAGCAATTTTCTTAATGTTAAAGGTGTGAATGGTAATTATGGCGGTGAAGCGTGGGTTTATAACCGGACGGGAGAACCCTGTAAAGTTTGTGGTAATGTTATCCAGCGAATTAAATTGGGTGGCCGTTCTAGCCATTTTTGTTGTCAATGTCAGCATTAGATTTCGGTAAGTATTCAGCTATAATCATCATTGATTGTTCAGGACTTACCCAAGAATCACGGAGTAACGAACCACAGAGGCACAGAGTTCACAGAGAAATGAGGAGTTATCTTTGTTCCCTGTTCCCTGTTCTCTGTTCCCTTTCCTCACAGGGAACTTTTTCAGCAAACCCTATTTAATTTTGATGTTGAATTTGCCTAACAACTGTCAAAGCTGAATAACTTACTCCTGCTGTACCTTCTCCTGGATGAGTTGAGTCACCAACTAACCACAAATTATTAATAGGTGTACGATTTGCAAAACCAAAGGGGCCAAAGGTAGGAATTCTTTGACCAATACCGCCGACAATTCCCTTTTGTCTACCTGTATAATGGGCGAAGGTGCGAGGTGTGGCCGCTTCTATATAAATGATGGTTTCTGGTTTTAAATAGAAATATTGGGAAAGTTTAGAAATTGCATCTTGGGTAAATTTTTGTTTTAACTCTTCATAGTTTTGAGTTTCCCACCAGGGAGTAAAATCAACAAAGGATGAGGCGATAATTGTGGCTTTTCCTATTGGTGCGCGGCCATCTCCTTCATGACTTACAGATACAAATAGGGAATTATTTTCCCCAATTGGTCCATTGATATCATATAAAAATTGTAAATGAGGTGGACAATCAGGAGGAATTGCACTTTTATCTACACCTATATAAACAACAAATGCACCGGAAGGAGGAGTTAGTTTTTCTACTCTTTGTTTATATCCCAATGGGGCTTTTTCTCCTAATAATTCTACTAGGTTTTGAACGGTGACGTTAGCAATTATATGATCTGCTGATTCTGTCCAAGTCTCCCCAGTTTTCTGATTTTTAATAACTACACCGTTAGCTTGGCCATTGTCAACGTTGATTTTTTCGACGGTGTGACGCATTAATAATTTACCACCATCTCGTTCTAAGGATTCTACCAAGCGATCGCTCAATACTTGCATACTGCCTTGCAGATGATACAATCCTTGGGGTGATTGGGATACACTCAATGCTGTTGCTGCATAAAGTAAAGCGGTTTCTTCAGCACTAACTTGAGAATATAATTTTAGTTGTAAATCTAAAAATGTTCTGAGTCTTTTATTATTGCCTAAACCATATAATCTTAAAGCATCTCCCACTGTCATAAAAGTGAAAGGTGCGGTAATAAATGTACTCGGACGCACTGCTTTGATTAATTGTTCTAAATCCCATAAATTACGCGGTGGTAAAATGGGATCACGTCCTTGAAATTCCCAACTAGCATTAAATAAAGTTGTTAATAATTGCCAAAAAGGTTCACTACCCGGAAACTGTTTTTGGCGTTCTTCTTGCCATTTTTGAGGATCACGCCAAACATTAATGGGTGTGGACTCTCCCGGAAGATATACCGCACAAGCCGGATCACAATATGTAGCTGCGGGTAATTCTATATTTAATTCGGAGAAAATCCGGTGGTGTATTCCCCCAGGTTCTAAACCTGCAACTTGCGTTGCACCGACATCAAAGGTAAATCCTTGACGTTTAAAGGTAGAAGCGCAACCACCAGGAACTATGGCTTGGTCGAGGATAAGGACGTTATAACCTCTGTGTGCTAATAATGCTCCGGCTGTGAGTCCACCTATACCCGCACCGATGACGATGATAGGGGATTGATTGTTTGTATGTGTAAGATTTGACATTGATAATTAACTTTACAATTCTTCATATTACTCATTATAAGTTTACATTAAATCGGGCATTGAAGCATTTCTGTTTTTCCACCAATGTCCAAAAATTGATGATAATTTAGGGGTGGTCGTGGTCTAGTTATTGTGATCTGGGTATCTTGCCCCCCCGAAAACAATGAAAAGGCAAAAATAGGATATACTTTTTCATAGAGTGAGGGTTAAATTATTACAAATTATTAATTAAACATACGTGTACTTTAAAGAGGTATATTATCATGTGGCTTAAAAGTATTAAACTCAATAATATCAAAGGATTTACAGAACAAACAATATCCTTCGACAATAAGAATAAACCCTATAAATGGATCACTTTATTAGGTGAAAATGGAGTAGGAAAAAGCACATTACTTCAAGCAATAGCTTTACTTTTAGCTGGACCAGATGCAGCTAAGAAACTGATGTCATCTCCCCAAAATTGGGTAAGAAATGATTCAAAATATGGTCAATTAACCGCAACTATACAAAAAACTAATGATGATGAAGGCATGATGCAAAATCAAGGTAGAAATAAATTTTCTTATGACTATTCTTACTTTTTTATAGGGGATAAAAATACTAGAATTGGTAAAGATAATTATCCAGCAAATACACTAAATGCTAAAAACTCAGAAACCATTGAATGGTTAAGGACAAATGCTTTTACTTTAGATTCTCAGGGTTGGTTTGCTGCTGGTTATGGTCCATTTCGTCGCCTTTCACGTACTGAGAAAAATCCAACAAGTTTAGGAGAACTGAAAAGAAAAAATCGTGAAACTAATTTTGACACGCAATTTAAGGAAAATGATAGTTTAAGCACTTTTGAAGAATGGATGGTTTTTTTAGATTATCGCATTGCTAAAAATCCTGATGATTCTAAATCTAAAGAAATGAGAAGATTAGGGGAAGAGGCAATTCTGGAACTTTTACCTGGAAATATTAAAATAGATCAAGTTAGTAATGATGGTATTATCATTTTTTCATTAGAAAATCAGCTAATTCCCATCACTCAATTATCAGATGGTTTTCGTAGTATTATCGCTTTAGCTGGAGATTTAATTTGGCGTTTACTGCAAACATTTTCTCATTTTGAAGATAAAGATCCAAGAGAAGCATCGGGTATTGTACTCATAGATGAATTAGATATTCACTTACATCCTGTTTGGCAAAGATTGATCGCTCAAAAACTCAGAACTGTTTTTCCTAATTTACAGTTTTTTGTAGCTACTCATAGTCCTTTTATTACTGCCGGTGCTGGAGATGATGTACTGACTTTAAAACTAAAAATGATCAATGGAGAAGTCCAAATAGAGGAAGTTGAAAATATTGCAGCTTATGATTTTGATTATATTTTAAGAAGTCCTGCTTTTGGTTTGGTTTCAACTCATTCTCCAGATGTACAAGATAAAATTGATCGTTATGATTACCTCACAAGTAATAGAAATAATTTAACCACAGAACAACTGCAAGAATATGAAGAATTACGACAATTTATGAAAGAATTTAAACCAATAGGAGGTAAACCAGAACCAGGTAGTTTAGAGTATGAGATTGAGAGATACTTAGAGGAAAAGTTAAAGTGATTCCAGTGACAAGAACAAGTGAACCAGATTTTCTTAAACAAAATGCTAATAGATGGTTAAAAGAACTGCAAACAGCAATTATCAATCTTGAACAAGTAAAAAGTAATTCTATATCAAAACCACAAGACATTAAAACAGCAAAGACAAAAGTAAAAAATGCCCAAAATAAATATAATCCAGGTAAAGTAAACAAAAGTGGCATCAATCCTGTCAAGCAAGCACTGTATGATATGTTTTGTGGTAAATGTGCCTTTTGTGAAACTAAAGTTGAACTGTCAGCAGGAAGAATTGAGCATTTTAAACCGAAATCTCGATATATTGATTTAACTTTTGATTGGAATAATTTTCTCTATTCTTGTGAAGTGTGTAATAATGCTGAACATAAAGGAGATAAATTCCCTTTAGATTGTGATGGTACTCCTTTATTAATTAATCCTACCGATGAAAATTGTGATATATATCAATATCTTGACTTTTATTGGGATGGAAATTTAGCTAGTATTTATGGAAAGGATGGAAGGGGAAAAATTGTTGTAGAAATATTTGACCTCAATCGAAAAGATTTAAGAACAGAAAGAAGCGAAGTAATAAACATAGGACTTACGCAACTGGCACAAGCGA
>NZ_PGEM01000176.1 GCF_002934005.1 Cuspidothrix issatschenkoi CHARLIE-1
ATTGGAAAAGTTACATTTTGCCCTCAGATAAATTCCCTGTTCGGTAAGTATTCAGCTATAGCACTCGTTCATACCCAGATCCCCGACTTCTTTTACTGTGTCCATAAATGATATAGCAGGGAACAGGGAACAGGGAACAGGGAACAGGGAACAGGGAACAGGGAACAGGGAACAGGGAACAGTTTCAACTATCTGGATATCCTCAATTTCTCATATCCGACTCGACAAGGAAAAATGCAACTGTTTTGGGACTCCATTTGCCAAAACCTTGCACTTGCTTGTTCTTAAAATCCGCGAAACCCCTATTAATAACCGATTATAGCTTTATTCAGCAACCCCCCACATAAATATACCACTATATCGTTTATGAGTTATAATATACAAAAATAGGGTTATTAAAGCGACATTCTATGATTGGTAGTATTCTCCGGCAACGTTACAAGATTGTCAAACAACTAGGTGCAGGTGGGTTTGGTGAAACTTACCTTGCAGAAGATTTAGATATTCCCGTGACTCCTAAACCGGTTTGTGTGGTTAAGCGGTTAAAACCTACAGAAATTGCCCCAGATATTGTCCGTTTATTTGAACAAGAAGCACAAATATTATATCAATTAGGACAAAATCACGATCAAATTCCTAAATTGTTCAGCTATTTTCAGGAAGGACAACAATTCTATTTAATTCAAGAATTGATTGATGGATATGATTTAACTCAAGAAATAATACCTGGTAAAAAGTTAAGTGAAAATGATGTAATTCAACTATTACGAGATATTTTAGAAATCTTGGTTTATGTCCATGAAAATAAAGTGATTCACCGAGATATTAAACCTGCCAATATCATGCGACGCAAAAATGGAAAGTTAGTATTGATTGATTTTGGGTTAGTTAAACAAATTAATAATACAATTGCTTTAAAGTCAGGTTTTACGAGTCGGACTGTTGGTATTGGAACATATGGGTATATGCCTTCAGAACAGGGTTATGGTAAGCCGAAATTGAGTAGTGATATTTATGCTTTGGGGATGACAGTAATTAAAGGATTAACTGGAATTTCTCTGAATACATTATCAGAAGATGAGGATGGAGAAATTATTTGGAGTAATTTAGTTTCAGTTAGTAATAAATTAGAGCATTTTATTACTAAAATGGTGCGTTATGATTGGAGACAACGTTATAAAGATGCAAAGGAAGCATTAGAAGAATTAAATCAACTTTTTGGATTTGTTAAATTAGAAAATAAATCAAGTGAAGATTGGTTTACGGAACGTAATCAATTATTTGATTTACAAAAGTATGAAGAAGCAATTTCATATTATGATCAAGCTATTGCTATTAAACCTGACGATCATGAAGTTTGGTATAATCGCGGTGTTGCCTTACAGAAGTTACAAGAATACAGACAAGCGATCGCATCTTACGATCAAGCTATTGCTATTAAACCTGATAATCATGAAGTTTGGTATCACCGGGGTGTTGCCTTCGAGAAGTTACAAAAATACAGAGAAGCGATCGCATCTTATGATAAAGCTATTGCTATTAAACCTGACGATGATCAAGTTTGGTGTAACCGGGGTGTTGCCTTCGAGAAGTTAAAAGAATACGAAGAAGCATTAAAATGTTATAAAAAGGCAATTAGTATTTAACCGGATGATCAATTTGCTAATGCAGAAGAAAAATTAGCCAAAGTTAAACTAGCTTCTCTCATTGCTGATATTTTAGAACAGCAAGAAATCACACGCCAACAAGCTGCACAAATTTTAGGCTTAGAAATTGAAAAAGTCAATAATTTAACTAACGGTATTCTCAAAGAATTTACCATTGAAAATTTATTAAGTTATTTAATTAAACTAGGTCAAAATGTAGAAATAATGGTAACAAATCAACAGCCAGATAAATCTCAACCTAAAATTAATGTTGTTTATCAAAAAATTGCTTAATGGTAATAAGCTGTTGTGCATTTAATTTGTATAATTCTTGCGGGCAAGATGCCCGCACTACAAGAAATAACAACATTAGGATTATTAGATCTAGCTGCGTAACAGCTTAATTATCGACTGATAGCTTTAGTAGACTATCAATATCAAGAAGTTTATATTCGCCATATCCTTACCCATGCAGAATATGACAAACAAAATTGGAAACAAGACCCTTGGTACACCTAAAACTTATGTAGAATTAATTACCTCTTTTCCTCCCAAAAAAATCACTTCAGAGGAAGAACTAGCCATAACTCAAAATATTATTGATTCTTTATTAGATCAAGAAACTTTAACTACTGATGAACGAGATTATCTGCATTTATTAGGATTAGTAGTATCTGAATATGAAGAAGAAAATTATCCTGTAGCAGATATTTATGGAATAGAATTATTAAAAGTATTAATGACAGAATTGAATTTACAACCAAAAGATTTAATGCCAATTTTTGCCGATGAAACGATAATATCTGATATTTTTTCAGAGAAAAAGCCCCTAAACATTGAACAAATCGAGAAACTTAGTAATTTCTTTCATGTTTCTCCATTTGTGTTTTTAAAAAATTTTTAGTTGATGTAATGATTGCCAATAATAATAGAAGAATTTGATACTAATACCTTCCCCAATAAACCCTGAAACAAGCGCAAACCAAGTTGTTTACTCAAAATCAAGAGGATTGAATGTAATAGAAGATTGTGCAGTATGACGAACATAAAGAATATAGACAATATCCTCTTCAACAGTAAAAATTACACGGTATTTATTTCTTCCTTTCCCATATAAAAGTTGTCTTATCTCTTGAGGAAAATCATCATTTTCTCTAGCAAAAGGGCAACGTTTAGGTTTATCTTGCAAAGTAGCAATAGTATCCATTAAATCTCTAAATCATTGATCTGCATAATTAGGATTGTCTTGTTTTAACCAAAGATATGCAGTTTCTATTAGGACTTACGCAAAATAGAACGAAAGTAGGGGTAATTCATGAATTACCCCTACGAAATAATCAGGGTTGTAGTTACATCTTGCGTAAGTCCTATCTATTTCTAGTTTGGCATTACCAGTTAATTTAACCTGAAATTCCATGTTTTTGCTGCATTTCTTGAATAAACTGATTTAAAGATTGTGTGTTACCTGTGGCTATATCTTCTAATCCTTTCTTTATACCGATGAGAGTTTCTAATTTTTCTAATGTATCCAGTAATTGTTGATAAGCAGCAGCATCTTGCACTACTAATTCTGCTTTTCCATTAACTGTTAAAACTATAGGATTTCCCGTTTCTTTCATCTGATTAATCATTTCATTCGTATTGCGTTTAAAGGTTGAGAGTGACTGAATATCTCGACTTAAATTAATCATCAGAATTACTCCGCACTAAATTTGCGTCTAATTTAATGTTATCACACAAACATATAAAAATCCCCGACTCCGCAAAGAAGCCGGGAATCTATTAAACCAAAGCTGCTATCTTCCCCAATAAACCCTGAAACAAGCGCAAACCATCGCTATTACCTAACGCTTGATCTGCTGCTCTTTCTGGATGTGGCATCATGCCCAAAACATTACCTTGAAGATTACAAATCCCCGCAATGTTGTTGAGTGAACCGTTGGGATTTTCTTGATAACGAAATAAAACTTGTCCGTTGGCTTCGATTTCTGCTAAAGTGGTTTCATCACTGTAAAATCGCCCCTCTCCGTGAGCAATAGGTAAAGTGATAGTTTCTCCTTCCCCATAACCTTGAGTCCAAGGTAAATTATTACGCTCAACTTTCAAGGGAGAGCGATCGCATATAAAATGCAAATTCTCATTTCTAGTTAACGCCCCAGGTAATAAACCAGCTTCAGTTAATACCTGAAACCCGTTACAAATACCGATGACAAATTTACCCTGTTGTGCATGATTGACTACTTCCTGCATCACAGGAGAAAAGCGAGCGATCGCCCCACACCGTAAATAGTCCCCGTAACTAAAGCCACCAGGGACAATTACCACATCTATATCACTAATATCCGTCTCTTGATGCCAAATCATGCGCGTTGGTTGTCCTAGCAAGTCTCTAGTAACATAGGCAACATCACGATCACAATTAGACCCTGGAAAAACTAAAACACCGAATTTCATTGTTTGTTGGAGGAAAGGGAATAGGGAATGGGGAATTGGGAATAGGGAATGGGGAATAGGGAACAGGGAATGGGGAATTGGGAATTGGGAATAGGGAACAGGGAACAGGGAACAGGGAACAGGGAACAGGCAAATATATTTATTTTCAATTACCCATTACCAATTACCCATTACCAATTACCTAATTTCAAAATACGCCAGTTTGTGATTCTACCTCAATTAAATCAAAGCGATAATTTTCGATTACCGGATTTGATAACATTTGATCACAGATTTGATTTAAGTCTCGACGCGCTTTCATTTCATCAGGTGCGGTAATAGTTAATTCAATGTATTTACCAATTCTCACCTGTTCGACGTTTTCATATCCCATTTGTTTGAGGCCAGACTGTACAGCCACACCAGCAGGATCTAAAACTGAAGTCCGAAGCGTCACGAAAATTTTAGCTAAATATTTTATTTGCACGGGCTTTTTGCTGAATGCTGCGATCGCTATCCTATAACTTTTATGCTCCAACTGAGTAAAAATATAATGAACAGGGGTAATTCATCTAGCTTGCTTCCCAAAAGATATTACTTCTGATATAGATACAAACTTAACAAAAATTTATGAGAGCCATACGCACCCGTAGTCAAGAACGGATTTTAAACCTGCTACAAAATCTTAAACAAGGCATTTCTGCCCAAAATATTTACGTTGAACTGCGTAAGATAAATCAAAATATGGGTTTAGCCACAGTTTACCGTTCCTTAGATGCCCTCAAATTAGAAGGTTTAGTACAAGTGCGAACCTTGGCAAATGGTGAAGCTGTATATAGCTTAATTAAACAAGATAAACATCATTTAACTTGCTTACAATGCGGTGTTTCCATCCCCATTCACCAATGTCCTGTCCATGAACTAGAAAACCAATTACAAACCAGCCATCAATTTAAAGTTTTTTATCACACCCTAGAGTTTTTTGGCTTGTGCAACCAATGTCAAGGACGGGAAAACCCCGCCCCTACAGATTCTCGTTGTCTTTAATTGCTGGGAAAAAGGGGTTTGGGATCACCGCCATTATCTGAGACAATAGAACGGATGCCTTCTAAAGTAGCGGGAATATTGCGAGCATCCATGAACATAACTTTGCTGCTATCGCTTTTACCGATAGTCGTCCCCATATCCAAATAACTTAAAGCTAACAGCACATCAACCGCTTTTTGAGCATTGGGATTAGCCTTCATTTCTTGGGCAATAATTTTTGCTGATTCGGCGATCGCTTGTGCCTTTAAAACCTGTTGTTGACGTTCTGCTTGCGCCCTAAGAATGATTGCTTTTTGTTCAGCTTCTGCTTGCATAATTAGTGATTTTTGTCGGGCTTCAGCGTCTAAAATTTGGGCATCAGCCTTACCTCTAGCACTATTCACCGCAGATTCTCGATCACCTTCCGAAGTTAAAATAGATGCCCGTTTGCGTCGTTCCGCCGACATTTGTAACTCCATTGACTCCCGCACCGCTTGGGAAGGAACAATATCTCGTAACTCCACCCTCGTCACCTTCACACCCCAAGGATCAGTAGAAACGTCCAACTCCTGCAATAACAGTTCATTAATTTGGGTACGCGCCGTAAAAGTTTGATCTAACTCCAATTGTCCCATTTCGGCGCGAATTTGAGTTAATACCAAATTCACCATAGCTGATTGCAGATTTTCCACCTTATAGCGGGCTTTTTCCATATCTACGATCCGCCAATAAACCACAGCATCCACCTCAATTCCCACATTATCGCGGGTAATACACTTTTGGGGCGGAATATCTAAAACTTTTTCTCGAATAGTTTCTTCATAAACAACTTTATCAATAAAAGGGATCACAAAATTTAGCCCTGGTTGCATTTTTTTGTTATAACTACCCAATCTTTCTACCAAAGCTTCATTTCCCTGATTCACAACCCGCACAGATCCGGCAACAGCCGAACCACCAAGCGCTAAAAAAACAAGTAAAAAAAACTGTTCCATAATAATTTTCTGCTAATTTTTGCTATTAACCATCAAAACAAGAACTAACAACTCACAACTACTAACTCAACAAATTATCTGGCATCACAATTAAAGTTGTTCCCTCCCTTCGCACCACATAAACCATTTGTTGAGGTGACAAGCTGATTTTGTCATCATCACATCTTGCTCGCCAAGAATTACCCTCATATAGTACCCTCCCTACCTCTCCTGGTAAAATTTCCGTTAAAGTTTCTCCAACTAAGGCATCTTGAATTTTCGATTTCCGTCGTCGTGGTTGCAAAAACCGCCGACAAAGGATAACTAGCATAGTTGACAATAACAACCAAATTGCAACTTGTATCCACAAATTACCCACACCCAAGTAAGATAAAAGCCCTACCGTTAACGCACTAATTCCCATCATGAAGGAAACAAACGCCGACGGTAACAAAAGCTCAATTAAGCACAGAACCGATCCAGCCAACAGCCAAATTAAAGTAGAACTTGGCATAACGCTTTTCCTTTACAATAGATTTATTTGAATACACAGACACAGGGACTATTTACAGAAAAACAGCTTTGCTTCTTCTCCATTCTGCCGCTTTTGTTTTAACTTATATTATTTATCCGTGTTTATTCGCGGTTAATTATTGATTCCTGTAGTACATCCTAAAATTAAAAAATGTCCAGAATAGCTAAAAAAGTTAGGAAATCTGTACTGGATTAAGACGCGGTATACTGTATCTGCATTAATTCCCCATTTCATCAGTCATGACTCAAACATTGGATTTTATTAGGGTTTCTCCACCAGCAAAGCAACCACCGACTGCTGTAATTGTCAGCTTACATGGTTGGGGTGCAAATGCCCAAGACGTTGCATCTTTAATCCCTTATGTAAACTTACCTGAGTGTGAATTTCTATTACCAAATGCCCCCTATCCCCATCCTTATGCTGATACAGGTAAGGCATGGTATGATCTGCGAACAGAAAATATGTATGATGGCTTAACAGAAAGTAGACAACTGCTAATAGATTGGTTGCTATCCTTAGAAAGTAATACAGGTATACCATTATCACGCACCATTTTAAGCGGATTTTCTCAAGGTGGGGCGATGACTTTAGATGTAGGATTAACCTTACCTTTGGCTGGTTTAGTTGTGATGAGTGGGTATCCACACCCAGATATAGCCAAGCTGCAACAAAGCAGTTTTCCTCCTACATTAATCATGCACGGGACACAGGATGAAGTTGTTCCCCTCCAGGCAGCAATTAAGTCTAGAGAAGTGGCACAATCTCTAGGGGTAGCAGTGGAATATCATGAATTTGAAATGGGACATGAAATTAATTTACAAATGTTAGAAGTCTTACGCACTTTTGTTATTAACACAATTCGTTAACTAAAGTTACAAACTTTTTACAAATTCTGCGAAAAATCGGAAAAAATTTTACAAATTTCCGTCTCATTAATGAGTAAGATAGATGAGGTGGAAGCTTTTAGAGCAACTCCACCCTAGGCTGAATGCAAGTTGCTGCAAAAGGGAGGGGCAAGCATTATGAAAACTCTAAGCATTTCCAAAACAGAAATTTCTGCGATGACTGCCACAGAGGTGAAAGAATTGGCTACACGTCTGGAACTAGATAATTACAGTAATGCTTTTGAGGGTCTCAATGATTGGCATCTACTCCGGGCAATTGCTTTTCAGCGTCCAGAGTTAGTAGAACCCTATATTTACCTCTTGGATTTAGAACCCTACGACGAAGGCTGAAAATTTTAGATTTTGGATTTTAGATTGGGTAGGATGGGTTAAAAACATAGATAATTGAAGTTTTGCCCCAAAATGCCATTATTTGGAAATACCAAATCTAAACGGGTTCTTATTTGTGTAGGCGGTGGTATCGCCGCCTATAAAGTTTGTGAATTGGTTTCTACTTTGTTTAAGTCTGGGGTAGAATTGCGCGTTATTCTGACTATATCTGCCCAAGAATTTATCACTCCTTTAACTTTAGCTACTTTATCTCGTCATCAAGCTTACACAGATAACGATTTTTGGCAACCTATCTATTCTCGTCCTTTACATATCGAGTTGGGTGAATGGGCTGATTTAATTGTCATCGCGCCTTTAACTGCTAATACTTTGGCTAAATTAGCTTATGGCATGGCGGATAACTTATTAACAAATACGGTTCTCGCTTCTACCTGTCCTGTACTGTTAGCACCTGCCATGAATACGGATATGTGGGAACAGGTAGCGGTGCAAAGAAATTGGCGGCAGTTGTTGACAGATGCTAGGTTTTATGGTATGGGTACAGCATCGGGTTTATTAGCGTGCGATCGCATTGGTGCTGGGAGAATGGCAGAACCCGCCGAAATATTTGTTTATATCCAATCTTTATTACACACCCAAGGAAACAGAGATTTAGCCGGAAAACAGGTTTTAATCAGTGCTGGGGGAACGCGAGAATATTTAGACCCCGTGCGATTTATTGGCAATCCCTCAACTGGTAAAATGGGTTTAGCATTGGCACAGGCAGCACTACACAGAGGCGCGAAAGTAACATTAGTCCATTGTCCAGCCAGTTGGGAAGTACCTTTGGGAGTAGAAGCAATTGCGGTAGTTAGTGCAGAGGAAATGCAGCAGGTCATGTTCAAGCATTTAGCCAATGCAGATATTATTATTATGTCAGCCGCAGTGGCAGACGTAAAGCCTAGAGATTATAGTACCGAAAAATTGCCCAAGCGATCGCTCCCCGAACATCTTCCCCTAGCAGCAGTACCGGATATTGTCGCCCAAATCGGAAATTGTAAACAACCCCATCAATATTTAATAGGTTTTGCAGCACAAACAGGCGATATTATTACTCCTGCGAAAGAGAAATTGCAAAGAAAGAAATTAGATGCAATTGTAGCGAATCCTATTGATAAAGTTGATAGTGGTTTTGGGAGTGATCATAATCAAGCGGTGTTTTTAGATAAGTCAGGAAGAGAGGTAGAAATTCCGGCTTGTTCTAAGTTAGAAATGGCGCATTATTTGTTTGATTTTGTTGTTTAATAGAATAAAATCATGTCCGGTTGAACACTTATATAGCAGGGAACAGGGAATAGGGAACAGGGAACAG
>NZ_PGEM01000019.1:0-7307 GCF_002934005.1 Cuspidothrix issatschenkoi CHARLIE-1
AAGTGCGGAATGTGGGTTATAGATTGATGAACTTGGTTCTACTGTACTTGTTATGCTAAATAACCACTCTGAAAGAGGGAACAGGGAACAGGGAACAGGGAACAGGGAAAAGAGGCAATATTTTGTAATAATGTTCAAAATTATGGCTTATTTCTTATGTATAGCAAGCTTTCCGAAATTTTTTGGACTAGATTTTGCATATTAGGTACTGAAGAACCATGAACTTTTAATAATAAATTCAATCTTCTATCCGGGATTTAATAAATTAAAGCTGATAATGTAAATGAGGTTTACAGTTTTAAGGAAGTGAAAATAGCCATGACTAATATACAAGAGAGCAAATCTAAGAAAAAGAAACAGTCTTTTCCATCTGTGGATATTGGTACTCCTAAAGTACCAGTCAGTAAAACTAATGCTAAAAAAACTCAACAGTCTGAATCACTCAGCGACTGGGAACACGCCAGTTAATTAATGTCTAAACTATGATTTTGATGATTGATATTATTTAGATGATTTACTCTAATCATTGACCATGACACATCTGAAAATCTTGATCACAAAAATCAGATGAATCATAGTTCAGACTATGCTACCATCTACCAATGGGTAGAAAATCAGGGTTATAAAAATGCAAAGTGGCGACCAAAATCTGATTATTTTGATGATTTATATGCTTACCGTCTATTACACATTTAATCGCATGATTGAATCTATAGACGATTTAGTAGAAGTTGATTTTCAAAAAGGTGCTGTTGATGATCAATTAAAAGAACAAAATCTTCAAGATACTGTGGAGATTTCTTTTAAAACAGGTAATTATGGTTTAGATAAGATAGAAACTGATCTAAAAGAATTATCAATGAGTATTGAAAATAAATCAGATAGTATTGCCATATATGTTGACTGGGATAATAGTTCTTTTGTCGTTGAACATACCAAACAGTCCCGGCGAGTGATTCGTAAATCTCCTGATTTAACCCGCGATTTAGCTATACCCCAAGTTCCTACTATTATTGCTCCTAAAAAGACAATTTCTGAAAATGTTACCGCAGAAGATGTTTTTCAACGAGATAAAGAATCAGGTATTTATCAACCAGCTTCACCTCTAATTAATGTTGCTGCTATCAAAAAAAATGATAAGCAAAAGAAGCTATATAAAGACTTTATAGATGGTAAAAAAGATTTAGAATTTTCATTACAAATTGTGCTGCGAATTTCCGAAATGAGAGTCGGTATTTCTCCGGGGATAAATGTTCCTCCGGTTTCAATTATTAATTGTCCTTTTACTATTAAAAAACTCCCATGGACTTACGCGCTACCCTGGAATAAGGAAAAGTGATTTTCAGGTAGTAAGTAGGTTAGCGTTAAAAATTGTCGTTGGGGCAAGGGAACAGGGAACACCGAAGAGAGTTTTGGGCGATTTTACTTTTCTTCACATACCTTTAAATTTTTCGGTTCACCTACTTAGTACAGAGTATGCAATCAAATGTAAAATAGAGAAAGAAGAGAGTAGGCGTAGGCAGTTGCAGATTAGTCTTTAAGACTGATTTGAGGAAAGTCCGGGCTTCCGAAAGACCAAACTTGCTGGATAACGTCCAGTGCGAGCGATCGTGAGGATAGTGCCACAGAAAGATACCGCCAGTCAATTTATTGGTTGGTAAGGGTGCAAAGGTGCGGTAAGAGCGCACCAGCAGCGTCGAGAGGCGTTGGCTCGGTAAACCCCGGTTGGAAGCAAGGCCACAGGAACTACGGTTGGTCTTTTACCAGTTCCGCAAACAAGAGCCGCTAGAGGTGTTTGGTAACAACCATCCCAGATAGATAACTGCCCTCGTAAGAGAACAGAACCCGGCTTACTACCGACTTTCTTGGAAAACGAATTATGGATTTTATTTTCCATAGTTCGTTTTTTAGATTACTACAGAAAAGAGGAGAGACTGAAACATTTTAGCTAATGAAATTTTGAATAGAGCTATTTGACAACTTATGACATAATATATAGCTATGGCTATTAATATGGACAATAAAATGAACACAAGTAATATAAAATCTTTTTCTGTGTATGGTCTTTTTGGAACAGATGATATACACATTCCTTTCGATGAAAATATAAAGATACTAGTTGGTGAAAATGGGATTGGTAAAACTCAAGTCTTAAATCTTTTTTATTATACTTTAACAAGAAATTTTTTTAGACTTGATGAATTCAGTTTTGATCAATTGATTTTAGAATTTAATGACAGAAATCCTATTAAAATAGATAAAGCTAGTGTAAATGAATTGACTAAAGGAATTTATGATAATCCAATAGTTAAGGAATTTATTAATGAGGTTGGTTATTCTCAATTTGAGATGTTAAGAACTCGATTTATACAAGTCAAAGGTAATAGAAGAAAATTAGAAATGGAATTTGAATATAATCCCAAGTTCAGAAAATATCCTATAACTCATCTATTTCGAGTTTTTGAGCAAGTCGAAATGAATAAGGAAAATTTATCAAACCAATTTTTTAGAAACTGTAAAGAGGAAATTGAATCCGGTATTGAAGGTAGTGACATTATGTATTTTCCAACATACAGACGTGTTGAAGAGGATTTATATAATTTAGGTTACAATGATGAGATTTTGAAGCAAGAAAATACACTTATCCAGTTTGGAATGGATGATGTTAAAAAACGTTTTACTCAAATTGAAAGTAAAATTGATAAACTCTTAAAAGAAGGATTTTCTAAAATCACTTCGGAAATTTTAAGTCAATTAGTAAAAGGATTTTCTAAAACAGATAATAATTTTTTAAGTAAAATTAATGAAAATGATATTGAAATTATTTTAGCAAGAGTTGGTAAAGAATTATCTGAAAATGATAAAAATGAAATTAGGAAGAGCGTTAAAAATCAATCATTTGAAAATCCATCATTAACTTATATTCTGAACAAGTTAGTAGAAATATATGACAAACAAAAAGAATTAGATGATTTGGCAAAAAAATTTAAAGACGTTTGTAATAAATATTTAATCAATAAAAAGGTATTTTATGATGAAAGTGCCATCAAAATATTTATCAAATCAGAAAAAACTGATTCTGAAATTGACTTGAGTAAACTTTCTTCTGGAGAAAAGCAAATTATTTCTATATTTTCCAAAATATACCTTTCTGAAAGTGACAAAAGATTTATTATACTTTTTGATGAACCGGAATTATCATTATCAATGATCTGGCAACAACAATTACTTCCAGATATTATCAATTCAGGAAAATGCGAATTACTTTTAGCAGTAACTCACTCTCCATTTATTTTTGATAATGAACTAGATAAATATGCTATTGGATTAGATCAATATATTCAACCTTCGGAAAATTCAAGAAAGATTATAGCCTAATGTCATACTTAGATAAACTCAAACAGAGTCGGAATAAATCCCAGGTTGCCTATCAAGAATTTGCCTTGCATACAAGACAAGGTAAAGATGGTCTATTTTGTTTTTTTGAAGGTAAAGATAATGCTTATTATGTGCCAAGAATCAAGCATTTTACAGATAACTATCACCCAGTTATGTGCGGTGGTAGAGATAAAGTATTAGACGTTTACCGACTTGTTAATATTCATAGAGAATATGATAAATATAAAAAAGCATTTTTCATTGATAGAGATTTTAATGAACCTTTAGCACCTCATAACCCACCAATATTTGAAACACCTTGTTATTCCATTGAAAATTTTTATGTTTCAGTAAATGTTTTTAAAGAAATTCTCAAAAATGAATTTCATTTATCAGAGGTTAGTGATCCAGATTTTCAAGTTTGTATAACTTTTTTTAAAGATAGACAAGAAGAGTTTCATCAAGCTACAATTTTATTTAATGCTTGGTATGCTTGTTTGATAGCAATTAGAAATACTACAGGAACAGAAACAGGTGTAAAACTAGATGATAAATTTCCCAAAGATTTTATTTATTTAACTTTAGAGTCAGTTTCGGTAAATTATGACTTGGAAAAAATTCAACAAAAGTTTCCAAATGCTCCAGAAATTCCAGCAGATACTTTAAATAATAAAATTGACGAGTTTACTAATTGTGAATATTATCAAGTTTTTAGAGGTAAATATGAAATGTGGTTTTTGTTAATCTTTTTAAAATTAATTTTAATAGACTCTAATAAAAGCAAATTGTTTATCAGCGAAAAATTAAGTTTCGCTTTTAATAATGACCATAGCAGTCCAAGTCCTATCCTTAGCAATGAACAAGCACTTAAAATATTTAGTGACCATGCTGAAACCCCTGAGAGTTTGAATATTTATTTAATGCAAGTGATCAAATAGTGTATTATGTAGTATATGATTCCCTAGAACAGCAATTACTTAGCAGTTCTAATTAAGAAACTGCAAGATATATATAAACTTAAAACCACTATTTTTTGCCCAGAAATTATTAACTATGCCTTTAAGTTGGAACGAAATCAAAAGCCGAGCGATCGCCTTTTCTCAAGAATGGGAAGATGAAACCTCAGAAGATGCAGAAGCTAAATCATTTTGGGATGGGTTTTTTCATGTTTTTGGTATTTCTCGGCGACGGGTGGCGACATTTGAACAATCTGTAAAAAAAGCCGATAATAAACAGGGTTTTATTGATTTACTCTGGAAAGGTGTAATTTTAGTAGAACATAAATCTAGGGGAAAAAGTCTAGATAAAGCCATCCAACAGGCTAAAGACTATTTTCCGGGATTGAAAGAACATGAATTACCAAAATATATTTTAGTTTCGGACTTTCAAAAGTTTAAACTCTACGATTTAGATACTGATATTATCACGGAATTTGAACTCAAAGATTTTGTTAATCAAGTCCATTTATTCGGTTTTATTGCAGGATATGAAAAGCGGACTTATAAAGACGAAGATCCTGTAAATATCCAAGCCGCTGAATTAATGGGTAAGCTGCATGATTTATTAGAAGGAGTCGGCTATACAGGTCATGACTTAGAAGTCTATTTAGTGCGGTTGCTGTTTTGTTTATTTGCTGATGATACAGGCATTTTTGATAAAGGTGTTTTTTGGGAATATATTGATTTACATACTAAATCCGATGGTAGTGATTTAGCAATGCACATTGCTTCTATTTTTCATATCTTAAATACACCACCGGAAAAAAGATTAACAAATTTAGATACTAATTTGGCTCAGTTTCCCTATGTAAATGGTAAGCTATTTGAGGAAGTTTTACAACCTGCTGCTTTTGATAGCCAAATGCGTGAAATGTTGTTAAAAGCTTGTGCTTTAGATTGGGGTAAAATTTCACCTGCTATTTTTGGTTCAATGTTTCAAGCAGTGATGAAGCCTCAAGAACGGCGTAATTTAGGCGCGCATTATACTTCTGAAAAAAATATTCAAAAATTGATTAAACCTCTATTTTTAGATGATTTATATTTAGAGTTGGAAAAAGTAAAAACTAATTTTGTTAAACTTAAAGAATTTCATCAAAAAATAGCTGATTTGCATTTTCTTGATCCTGCTTGTGGTTGCGGTAATTTCCTAATTATCACCTATCGAGAATTGCGAGACTTAGAAATTAAAATTTTGCAAGCATTGAATAAAAATGGACAGCAATTTATTAATATTCAAGATATTATTAAGGTTAATGTAGATCAATTTATGGGTATTGAATATGATGAGTTTGCGGTGCGTGTTGCTGAGGTGGCAATGTGGTTAATTGATCATCAAATGAATATTCAGGTTAGTCATGAATTTGGTCAATATTTTTTCAGAGTTCCTTTAACTAAGTCTGCGAAAATTGTTCATGGTAATTCATTGAGAATTGACTGGGAAACAGTTGTAGAGAAGGGAAAGTTAAGTTTTATCTTAGGAAATCCCCCATTTTATGGTTCCAGAAATCAAAATAATCAGCAAAAGTGTGATATGAGTAAAATTTTTTATGGTGTCAAAAATGCTGGTATTTTAGATTATGTAACTGCTTGGTATGTCAAAGCTGCTCAATTGATTCAAAAGACTAATATTCGTTGTGCTTTTGTTAGTACAAGCTCAATTTGTCAGGGTGAGCAAGTTGGTATTTTATGGCAAGAATTAAAGAATAAATATCATATAAAAATTCATTTTGCTCATCGTACTTTTAGTTGGAGTAATGAATCTAAAGGTAATGCTGCTGTACATTGTATTATTATTGGTTTTGGTTTGCATGATATCGAAAATCAAAGAATATTTGATTATGTGAATATTAAAGGTGAACCAACAGAACGTATAGTCAAAAGTATTAATTCTTATCTTGTAGATGGGGGAGATATTTTAATACAATCAATTAGTAAGCCGATTCATAATATGCAATCTATGATAAAAGGAAATGCAGCAATTGATGATGGTAATTTTATATTGACAGAACAGGAAGCAAAAAATTTTCTCGATCAATATCCGTCCTTAGAACACATAGTTAGAAAATTTATTGGTTCTGATGAACTAATAAACAAATTTACAAGATACTGTTTATGGTTAAAAGATGCAACCCCTCAAGAAATTAGAAATAATCCTGAAATAAGTAGAAGAGTAGAGTCAGTTAGAAAATGGAGAAGTGAAAGCAAAAAAGAAGCAACTAGAAAATGGTCAAATTTTCCAACTCGTTTTATGGAAGATAGACAACCTAGTTCAAGCTACTTAATGATTCCTGTTGTGTCTTCTGAAAAAAGAAATTACATACCAATGGGTTTTTTATCGGAAGATGTAATTGCCAATTATTCATCTTTAATCATCCCTAATGCTACTGTCTATTTATTTGGTATTCTCACTTCAGAAATGCACATGACATGGGTAAAATATGTATGCGGAAGATTAGAAAGTCGTTTTCGTTATTCCAATACCATTGTTTATAATAACTATCCCTTTCCTGAAAACGTCAATGAGAAACAAAAACAGAAAGTAGAAATAGCCGCGCAAGCAGTATTAGACACCAGAGCAAAATATCCTGATAGTAGTTTAGCCGATTTGTATGATCCCTTGGCAATGCCACCAGACCTAGTAAAAGCCCATCAAATATTAGATAAAGCTGTAGACTTATGTTATCGTCCCCAGCCCTTTGTCAGTGAATTAAATCGAATTGAATTTTTATTTAGTCAATATGAAGCTTTAAATGCTCCCCTACTCAAACCAGAGAAAAAGAAAAGAACAAAAAAAGCAGTTAATTCGCCATAAAGTTATATTTTTTTAATTGCATACTCAATTTCATTTAGGTTATGCACACTTCTGTCTTCGTTTTATGATTATTTAGCCCTCTAAATCCCTCAAGTTTGGAGGAGTTGAAATTCTTATTT
>NZ_PGEM01000019.1:7312-23364 GCF_002934005.1 Cuspidothrix issatschenkoi CHARLIE-1
GTCAAAATGAACACAGTATAGGCTTTTGGGATATTTATAATTGTTGGTTTATTTACGCCGTGCTGTACTAGCGATCGCCAATTCCACATTCTCCGCATAGTTCAACTTTCGAGAATATTGACACCGTAAGTTTTTGCACAAAAAACAAGTTTTATTTATACCCTATAATTTAATGCTAAGTTAAGAGTTATTAGCCCTTTTTTCCACCCTTACTCAATGTCCCGCGTTTATCCCCGCCGTCAACGGCAGCTTGAAAGTTTAGTCCAAAAGTTAGGTTTGTCATTAAATGCACCTATTAAATGGGAATTGTTAGATTTAGCACTCACTCATCCCACGGTTTCGGATACTGCCAACTATGAACAGCTAGAGTTTGTGGGCGATGCGGTGGTACGCCTAGTGGCTGCCGTGGTATTATGGGAACATTATGCTGATTGTTCAGTCGGTGATTTTGCGGCTATTCGTTCAGTCTTGGTGAGCGATCGCATACTTGCCCAACTAGCCAGAGAATATGGTTTAGAATTATACTTATTAGTTGCTGGTAGTGCTACCGCTGATCATGTCGGTCAAGAGTCACGGTTAGCAGATTCTTTTGAAGCAGTTCTAGGAGCGCTTTATCTTAGCACCAACAATTTAGACCTGATTCGTCCTTGGTTAGATCACCATTTCCAAGACCTGACAAAAGAAATCCGCCTTGATCCGGCTCGACTCAATTATAAAGCCGCCTTGCAAGAATGGACTCAAGCACAATTTAAAGTTTTACCAGAGTATCGAGTGGTCGAAATTAATCAACCCCACCAAACTCATGAACGTTTTTTTGCCGAAGTTTGGTTACATGAAAAAATGTTAGGACAAGGCAAAGGACGCTCCATTAAAGCTGCTGAACAGGCCGCAGCGAAGGAAGCCTATTTAGTAGTTACCACCCCCGTCACAAATGAGTAATTAACTCAAAATTTACGCCTATAAAATTTAAGAAATTCTATATCAGTACAAGTCCTGATTTTTTCATCTGAGTTAAGTCCTCTAATTCTTTAGTTTATATGAAATCACATTTAAGTTATGAAATTACCTTTCTAAGATAGAAGCAGCGAATAAAATCGCCAAGGGCAAAAATCACCCAATCGCAAATTGGGAGGGAATAGTAAACATGACTCAAATATCAGAATCTTTAGATTTGTCCACAGATAAAGCTCTAGATCGTGATTGTACAACATTATCCCGCCACGTCCTCCAACAACTACAGAGTTTTGGACCCGATGCTCAAGATTTAAGTGCGCTGATGAATCGCATTGCCTTAGCAGGTAAACTGATTGCTCGGCGTTTGAGTCGCGCTGGTTTAATGGAAGGAGTGCTAGGATTTACCGGGGAAGTGAACGTCCAGGGAGAATCTGTTAAAAAAATGGATGTTTACGCTAATGAGGTGTTTATATCTGTTTTTAAGCAAAGCGGCCTAGTCTGTCGTCTTGCTTCCGAGGAAATGGAAAAACCCTATTACATCCCGGAAAACTGCCCCATTGGTCGCTACACCCTACTTTATGACCCCATTGATGGCTCATCTAATACAGATAACAATCTCAGTTTAGGTTCTATCTTTGCCATTCGTCAGCAAGAGGGAACAGATATTGATGGTGAAGCGAAGGATTTACTTACCAATGGACGTAAGCAATTAGCAGCAGGATATATTCTCTATGGACCAAGCACTATGCTGGTTTATACAATCGGTAAAGGTGTACATTCCTTTATTCTTGATCCTAGCTTGGGTGAGTTTATTCTCTGTGAAGAAAATATCAAAATGCCAAATCACGCCGCCACCTATAGCGTTAATGATGGCAACTTCTGGCAATGGGATGAATCTTTTAGAGAATATATCCGTTATGTTCATCGCACCGAAGGCTATAGTTCCCGTTACAGTGGCGCAATGGTGAGCGATATTCACAGAATTTTATTACAGGGTGGGGTCTTTCTTTACCCAGGAACACTACAAAAACCAGAAGGTAAATTACGTTTGTTGTATGAAACTGCTCCTTTAGCATTTTTAATTGAGCAAGCTGGGGGTACAGCCACTACAGGAACAATGGATATTTTAGATGTAGTTCCCACCAAACTGCATCAGCGTACACCTTTAATTATTGGTAGTAAAGATAATGTAGCAAAAGTCAGGTCTTTTATCCAAACAAATGATTAGAAAAGACTAGTACCGCAAGGCGGAATTAAAAATTAAAAATTAAAAATTAAAAAAAGCTTGTGAAATGAGCTTTTTAGTCATTTTTAATGGTTGGTTTATTTACGCCGTGTTGTACTGGGAAATCTTTGAGGTATAAATCTGATTTCTGATAATTTTTTTAAAATTATCAAAGTCTCTTTTTATACAGGCTTTACCTCCTACCCCCGGTTGGTGAGCGTAGACATTAGCGAAGCGTGGCGTTAGCCATACCTCTGTCTGAGTTAACATTCTTTCTGTGTCATTTATGAACTGTTTGAAAGCCAAAGTCCAGCTATTCTCACCTGTAGAGGGAATTGGGCAAACAGAGGAAAAATGAGTAAATCAGGAAATAGAAAGAATATTTACTCTAGACTATTGCTTTTTACCTCTGATATCTTACCCCAATTCAAAATCCCAAATCTAAAATCTAAAATCCTATGGTCAGTTTGTTAGAAAATCCATTGCGTGCCGGTCTACAGCAGCAAGGGATGCCCGAACCACAAATTATGGTGATCTTTGGTGCTTCTGGAGATTTAACTTGGCGGAAATTAGTCCCAGCATTATACAAATTGCGGAGAGAAAGACGTATTCCCGCAGAAACAACCATTGTGGGTGTAGCTCGTCGAGAATGGACTCATGAATATTTCCGTGAACAAATGGAAAAAGGCATGGTAGAAGCTCACCCTAATGTTGAGTTAGGTGAACTTTGGCAAGACTTTTCCCAAGGTTTGTTTTACTGTTCTGGGAATATAGATGATGTAGCAGGATATCAAAAACTCAAAACCCTATTGAGTGAACTAGACGAGAAACGGGGAACAAGAGGAAACCGGATGTTCTATCTTTCGGTTGCTCCCAACTTCTTCCCCGAAGCTATTAAGCAGTTAGGGTTAGCAGGGATGCTAGATGATGCCGAAAAACATCGTCTCGTGATTGAAAAACCCTTTGGCCGTGACCTAGCTTCCGCCCAAAGCCTCAACCAAGTAGTTCAGAAGGTTTGTAAAGAAAACCAAGTCTATCGTATTGACCACTACTTAGGTAAAGAAACAGTCCAAAACCTACTCGTTTTCCGCTTTGCCAATGCCATTTTTGAGCCTTTATGGAATCGGCAATTTGTGGATCACGTACAAATTACTGTAGCTGAAACCGTTGGTGTAGAAGATCGGGCTGGTTATTATGAAAGCGCCGGCGCACTGCGGGATATGTTACAAAACCACCTGATGCAGCTTTACTGTTTGACGGCAATGGAAGCACCCAATGACATGGATGCTGATAGTATTCGTACAGAAAAAGTTAAAGTGCTACGAGCTACCCGTTTAGCTGATGTCCATAACTTGTCAAAATCAGCCATTCGTGGGCAATATAGCGCGGGTTGGATGAAAGGGCAACAAGTTCCAGGGTATCGAGGTGAACCAGGAGTAAATCCTGAATCCACTACCCCCACCTATGTGGCGATGAAATTTGTAGTGGATAACTGGCGTTGGAAAGGTGTTCCTTTCTACCTACGAACTGGTAAGCGGATGCCCAAAAAAGTCAGTGAAATTGCCATTCACTTCCGGGAAGTTCCTTCCAGAATGTTCCCCTCCGCCGCCCAACAAGCAAACGCTAACGTTTTGGCCATGAGGATACAACCCAATGAAGGTATTTCTCTCCGGTTCGATGTGAAAATGCCCGGTGGCGATTTCCGCACCCGTTCCGTAGATATGGATTTTAGCTATGGTTCTTTTGGGATTACAGCTACTTCTGATGCCTATGATCGCCTCTTCCTGGATTGTATGATGGGCGACCAAACTTTATTTACAAGAGCAGACGAAGTAGAAGCAGCTTGGCAAGTAGTTACACCAGCCCTATCTGTATGGGATTTACCCGCCAATCCTGCTACAGTTCCTCAGTATGAAGCCGGTACTTGGGAACCAGAAGAAGCAGAATTATTAATTAACCAAGACGGCCGCCGTTGGCGCAGACTCTAAGAATTTTAGATTTTGGATTGGGAATTGGTGATTAGTGACTGGTAAGTTGAAAAACAATTATTACTCATTAACTATTACCCAACTTCTAATCCACAATCTTAAAATCTTAAATCTAAAATCCACAATCCAAAATCCACAATCCACAATCCAAAATTAACTATGGTTTCCCAAGCACCAACAATTTTTTCTTTGCAAGCACCCAAGGATGTTTCCCTCACAGAAATTGAAGCGGAACTGACTCAAGTTTGGCAAAGTTACGGTATTCAAGGAGAAGAAGGCGGTTTACCTGCTGCTACCCGCGCGACAACATTTACTTTAGTGGTTTACGAACCTGAAGAAACCCAGTATTTGTTAACAGCTACAGGTTTTTATAATGGGCCAATTGATGGTATTCTCGGACCCCAAACTAAAACCGCATTATTAGAAGTACAAAAACATTTTCATCTTGCTGAAACTGGTACTGCTACACCGGAAACTCTGACTGCTTTACGGGAAGCATATTTTAAAAAGCAGCACAGTGGACCCAAGGGAGACAATCATGGTACAGCCATGGGTTATACTTTCAGCGCTACCAGTCCCACCATTGCTGATGAAATTGCCATCCGTAACCCTTGCCGGATTATTGCCCTATGTCCTATTGCTGGAGATGATGAAGGGGTTAAGGCACAAGTTTCTGCCTATTGTCCCATTCAAAAGCAGTCTTCCAGCACTCTTGTCTGCTGTGAATACATTACTCTCACTGGTACTGCTGCGGCTTTAGAACGCATTGGAGGCATGATTCCAGCTTTGTTAATTGGTGGGTTGCCTAAGTTTCTGTGGTGGAAAGCTACCCCAGATGCCCAAAATCCATTATTTAAAAGATTGGCGGCTGTTTGCAATAATGTGATTGTTGATTCTTGCAATTTCAATACACCAGAAGATGATTTACTCACCTTGCAACAGTTGGTAGAATCTGGTGTACCCCTAGCTGATTTGAATTGGCGACGGTTATCAGCTTGGCAAGAATTGACCGCAGAAGCTTTTGATGCGCCCAACCGTCGCGCCGCCCTCAAAGAAGTTGATCGTGTCAATATTGATTATGAAAAAGGTAATGCTGCTCAAGCATTATTGTATTTGGGTTGGTTAGCTAGTCGCTTGGAATGGCAGCCAGTTTCCTACAGACAGGAAAGCGGTGATTACGATCTCACTTACGTTCAATTTATTGCCCAAGACCAAAAACACATCGAAGCTGAGTTAGCTGGTGTTCCCATTGCGGATGTTGGCGAAGTTATCGGCGATTTAATTGGGTTACGCTTGAGTTCTAGCAATCCTCAAGCAAATTGTGGCACTGTGATTTGTTCAGAAACGGGCGGTTGTATGCGAATGGAAACCCATGGCGGCGCTCAATCTGCTGGGTTATTCCAACAAGTCAGTTCTCTTTCAGAACAAAAAGCGGAAGTATTGTTAAGCCAACAAGTACAACGTTGGGGACGTGAGGCTTTATTTGAGGAAAGTCTCATTGTCATTGGCAATACTATTAAGTTAGGTAAATAATCGTTCCCTGATTTCCTTAAATCAAGTTGAACTGTAAGCATATTGGTAAGGTGCGTCAGACTAAATTATATTAATAAACAGATTTGTCATATCTGACGCACTTTACGTATCTTTTCATAAATCAAATATAATTCCTATAATAGTTTCATCTGTGGAGTTAAATCTAATGACACAATCTGCAATCACAAATTTAGAATTAATTCAACCTTTAGCTAATCATCAGACTTTGACAGATGAGCAATTTATGTTATTAAGGGAAGACGAAAATCTTTATGAATATGTGAATGGAGAGCTAGTTATTGTGGCAAATTCAGGAGTAGAACATGGCTATTTAGCTCTAACTCTGGGATATTTTCTAACAGGTTTTGTGCGTGATCATAAACTCGGAATAACTTGTGATTCTAGCACTGCTTTTAAAATGAAAACTGGTAACAAAAGATCCCCTGATCTGGCTTTTATTTCTAAAGAAAGATTACAAGGTTTGAAACGATTACCCAAAGGTTTTTTTGATGGCGCTCCTGATTTAGCTGTAGAAATTATATCTCCTAATAATACCTTTGAAGAAATTCATAATAAATTAGTAGAGTATTTTGAAAATGGAACTCGTTTAGCATGGGTAATATTGCCAGATGAAGAATGTGTATTAGTTTATCGCAAACCTAAACCATCCCAGCTTTTACAATTGGAAGACAGTCTTAATGGAGAAGATGTTATTCCTAATTTTAATCTGCCTTTGACAGAGTTATTTCAAGAATTATCTTTTTAGATATAAATTCTCAACTATGCAACATTTAGACAGTTTAGATTTTGCCAGTAAAATTAAAGAATTAATGTAAGTATTCAGCTATAGTGCCAGTTCATACCCAGATCCCCGACTTCTTTTATTAATTCTGTCCATAAATGATAAATTGATCACAGAAGTCGGGGATCTTTTTACCTCACTTGAATTCTTATCAATGTTGGGTTTCCTAACGTCAACCCAACCTACATCATTATATTTTTTAAGCCATTAAAAAACCCGGATGAACCGGGCAGATGTACTCCTTGTCAAGTTTTAAGCTAATGATAATTATTGGTTGACTTCACAAGTTAAAGGACAAGCTGCATAAACAGTGGTTTGAGTTTTCTCCCCTTCACTATGTAACCAATTTAACCATTTGATTTGCTTGGGATGAATACCTTTAGCAGTTAGCACTCCGGCACTAATTAACACTGCCATAATATTAAACATGACTAAACCACCTGCCACAACTAATACTGCGTTAGCTGGCATTACAGATTGCAAAACAATAGACAAAAGACATCCAACTGTCGCCATCAATACAACCAATGGAAAACCGACAACTAACAAGCACACTGCCAATGTAAATGTCCAAATTAAAAAACTTCTCATCATCAACAAGGAGTCGGTCTGACTAAGATTAGAGCTTTGAGCCGCAACCATGACGTTTTCTCCTAAAATACACAGCAAGTTTAAATTTCAGTTATTTATCGCCTAAAAACGAGTTAACTGATTTTTTTTGTTTCAGTGAAATTTAGTATATAAAACCTTAGGGAGAAAATGAGCATTTCTTAACTAAAGTTTACAGTTAGTTTTTTCTGTTTATCAATGACATCTAAGATATGCCCACAGGAATAGAACAGGCTTCTGGTATATGCCTTGAGAACTCACCACTAGAGGTAGATGAGAAGTAAGGCTTGATCCCCATGATCAGACTTGCGGTATGCTTAACATTTCTTATAATAAGTGCTATGGTTTCTCATAATTTGTGGAGAGGTAACAAAAAACATTGGTAGGTTAGAGGTAACTGAGAATTTTCTTTCGTTTTAGTCATGAATACTTATAGAATTAATTACCATAACATTACAGAAACTTTACGGAAGACTAAGGTTAACGAGTATGTGTTAGAAAATATATATATTGGTGAATAAACCCTAAAAAATACGGCATAACTGGAAATTACTGTTGGGAAAAGAGGTGATCAAAACGGACTCCTGCCTTCTGCCTTTGTTAATAAATTTTCCATCTACCAAAAGTAAAGATATATGACAGAACCACAAACACGGAGAATGCCACCACCGCCACCACTACCGCCACCACCGCCACCTTTACCAACGGCACAACGTCCACCCGCAGCACCACCTCCAATGACCGCACCTGTGGGAATGCGTCCACCCGCAGCACCACCTCCATCAGCACCACCTCCAGTATCAGTTAATGCTTCAGCCCCTAGCAATAAACCTTCAGGACTAACCCTGGCGCAACTTGTCCAGGAAGCATTTGATCAGAGTTATTCTGATGTTCACTTGGGAATAGGGGAAGTACCGCGCTTTCGCTGTCGTGGTGAGATTCAAACCACAAATTATCCCGAAACTGATAAAGCAACTTTTATGAGTTGGTTGCATGAGATTCTCACTGATGCAGAGATTCAAAGGTTTCAAGAACAACTAGAATTTGATGGTGCGACTCAGTACGATTTTGCCCGTGTACGGATTAATGTCTTTGATTCCTTGCGTGGCTATGCGATGGTATTGCGATTAATTCCCCTGAAAATTCTCTCTATGGAGCAGTTGCGCTTACCACCCATATTCCGAGATATATGTCATCATCACAAGGGGTTAATTTTGGTGACAGGTCCGACTGGTTCAGGTAAATCAACGACAATGGCCGCTATGGTTGACTATATCAATCGGGAAATGGCCAAACATATTATTACCATTGAAGATCCTGTAGAATTTGTCCATCAAAGCCGTAAGTCTCTAGTTAAACAACGGGAAGTAGGAATGCACACCCGCAAGTTTGATAATGCCTTAAAAGCAGCTTTGCGGGAAGATCCAGATTTGATTCTGGTGGGGGAAATGCGGGATAAGGAAACCGTGAATACTGCTCTCAAGGCCGCGCAAACAGGTCACTTGGTTATGGGAACTCTGCACACCAATAGTGCGGTAAAAACCATTGAACGGATTCTCAATTTGTATTCAGGTGAAGAACAGGAAGCGATGCGGGTAGCACTGGCTGAATCCTTAGTAGCAGTAATCGCTCAAGGTTTGTGCCGGACGACAGATGGTAAACGGGCGGCTTTCCACGATATTCTCATTAATACTGAAGCGGTTAAAGAATGGGTGAAAGACGCTAAGTATGATGAAATTGGCGAGTTAATGAAACAAGCCGGTTTTGATGGCATGGTGACAATGAATCAATCATTACTCAATCTCTATCAAGAAGGCCGAATTACTGAAGAAACCGCTTTGGAAATGTCCCCAACTCCCAACGAAATGGCACAATTCCTCCGAGGTCGTGTTTAATTGGTAATTGGTCATTACCCCCCTGCACCTGTGAATAAGTTGAATTTAGACAAAAAACCCCCGTTGTTCAAGGGTATTGCTTTGTTTACGCCCGGAGGAGATTTAATTTATTGTATTGACCCTAGTAAACAAGGACGATGGCATTTACATTTATGTGCGGCTTTGCAGGAAATACTGGATTTACCAGAGCCGCCACATTTTTTAGTTCCTTGTTATACTGCAACTATTGATCATTGGTTAAATCCTCGGACTCAACAAGTACAAATTTTTGCCGAAGCTTATCCAGCGGTGATTCGTCATCAAGCTGTGCTAAATGCGCTTTTTGGGACGGGGGATTTAGTGTGGCAATCAGCACCTTGGCAGGATGGTTTGTGCGATCGCTTGGTATTATCAACTTATCGCGCTGCCTTCCCTCAACTGTGGGAAGATCATGATTTAATTGTTCGTTTAGATTTAACTGATTCTCCATCACAGTATCAGCAACCAGTGATTAATACCCAACCAGTACCACAAAATATCCCAAGTCCCCAAGGCTTTGTCCTGCGGTTGTTTGTAGCTGGTCATAGCGCGACTACAGAAAAAATTCTCCAAAATTTGCACGCATCTTTAGAGCGATCGCTAGGATACCCTTATACTCTCAAAGTTATTGATGTTCTCACCAATCCAGAACAGGCGGAAATTGATCAAGTTTCCGCTACTCCTACTTTAGTTAAGGTTTGGCCCCATCCTATTCGCCGCATAGTTGGTAATTTAGATAATATGGATAAACTTTTACAAATGTTAGCGGGACAATAGACAATTGCTGACAAAGACAGGACTTACGCAAAATAGAGCGAAAGTAGGGGTAATTCATGAATTACCCCTACGAAATAATCAGGGTTTCAGTTACATCTTGCGTAAGTCCTAAAAGAATGTAGAAATTGGTGTCTCAATCACTAAAAAGCTCACGCTATATTATTTTTGACTTTTGACTTTTGAATGCATGACTTCCGCCTTGCGGTACTAGGGGGGATCTGTGTTGAAAATAACCATCTCAAAGTTTTAATTGATATAATCTTGAGGTGTTAGATCAAGAGTGTAGCAAACCAGGGGTAAGAAAATGACAGACATTGAAGAAACACTCCCGATTTTAACTGGAAACAAAGGAATATACCAACTTCTGAGACCTTTAGGAGCAGGGAGTTTTGGGGATACTTTTCTCGCGATTGACTTAAAGACGTTCAATCAACGTCATTGTGTTGTTAAGCGATTACGAAATAGTCAACATTCTCCAGAAATCGTTGCAGGGATCAAAAAAGCCTTTGAAAGGGAGGCTAAGGTTCTGGAAGATTTAGGGGATAAAAGCGGTAACATTCCCTGCTTATATGATTATTTTTCCTTAACTGTAACTGACCCTCACCTCCATACCCCACAAGAGTTTTATTATTTGGTTCAACAATATATCGAAGGTGAGGATTTAAAAAAGGAACTGGAACAACAAGGACGTTTCTCAGAAGCCAAGGTTTTGGCTTTATTAAATAATATTTTACCTGTTTTGGAATTTATCCATAAAAATAACGTTATTCACCGGGATATTAAACCTAGTAATATTGTGCGCTCCCAAGCAAAAGCAGAAGATAACAAATTCTATTTAATTGACTTTGGAGCAGTTAAACAAGTAATCGAAGGTAAGATTTACACCACAGAAACATCTATAGTGTTTGGAACTCCTGCTTATGCTCCCCTAGAACAAAGCAGAGGGGAAAAGGTTGATTATTCCAGTGATTTATATGCCTTGGCTGCTTCTTGTGTGCAATTATTAACAGGTGAATTGCCAGACAATTCCCGTGTTAATCAGCTTTGGAATTGGCAAAAATATCCCTATATTAGCAAACATTTAGGTGAGATACTAAAGCGTATGCTCCAAGAAGATCCTCGTTCTAGATTCCAGTCGGCAGAGGAAGTAATGGAAGCTCTGAATAAACGTGATGATCAACGACATAGGGATGAAAATAATGGTGGTGGTGAAAAGACAATAATTATCTCTACTTCCCAACCTCGATTTATTAAAGTTTTGTTGACAACAGCAATTATTTTGACGACTGCTGGGGGTTTAATAGCTATTTATCGCCATCAAAATCCAGATACACAGAATATTACAACTATTCCCGGTCAACTATTTGCACATCAACAATTTGGAATTGAGATCAAATATCCTCGAGATTGGAAGGCTGAAAAACAAGAATATAGTCCGTTAACCGGGGGAACTATAGCCAAAATATTCCCTCATACTTCTAGTCCGAATCTCGAAGTAGGGCTATTTATCCGTATTGAAGATATACAAAAATCTCAGACTTTATCAGAGTATAATCAGGCTGCTATCGAAAAAATTAAAAAATCCGTTAAAAACGTCCAAATTCTCGAACAACAATCGAAAAAACTAAATAACCGAGAAGGATATCAAATAATTTATACAGGTCAAGATCCAATTTATAACTTCAGGTTTAAAGCTATGGAAGTTTGGACTATTAGTGATTCAAAAGTTTATATCCTGACCTACCGAGCAGAAGAAAAACTCTATGATCCCTTTCTCAAGGATGTAGAGCAAACCATGATTAGGTCTTTTCATATAGAGCCTATTCTAGGTCTATGAGAGGGTGTTTGAAAAGGGGCTAGTACCGCGGGGCGGAAGTCAAAAGTCAAAAGTCAAAAATAATATGGCGTAAGCTTTTTAGGGCTTGCTGAAAAAGTTGTCTGTGAGGGAACAGGGAACAGGGAACAGTTTCAAGAGTTGGATGGGAGCTATTTTTCCTTGGTATCAAACTTAAATGCAAGGTTTTCGAGTTTCCACCTCGTAAAAGCTTGCACCTTTTTTACATGAAAACGGCTCAAACCCTTTACCTGTAATCTTTTCATGTTTATTCAGCAAGCCCTTTTTAGTGACTGAGAATGGTTGTTTTATTTACGCCGTGCTGTGCTATGGCGGTATGCACTTGAATCAGATACGGAATTTACCTAGGGTTTGCTGAAAAAGTCTTTTCGTGAGGGCTAGGAGTCAGGAGTCACCGAGTCAGGAGGAAGAATTAGGAGTCAGGAGTCACCGAGTCAGGAGTCAGGAGTCAGGAGGAAGAATTAGGAGTCAGGAGGAAGAATTAGGAGGAGATAAGAATAGTCTCGAATCTGAGAAAGTGATAGGTTTTTAATGGTTTCAATGCTTATTCCTTGCACCTAATTCACTTTTTTAAGCCTGAAACTCTTAATATATCTAGGTTTTTGGTTTATTCAGCAAGCCCTATTTATACATTAAAAATTTTTCAAATATTCTCTGAGGTAGAGCAGGGTAATATACATTGTCAGTTGACATTTATACACTAGTTATATTAACGTAGGATTGATTCAACTCATCAGCTTTCTGTAACCCTCTTAATAACCTGATGTCTTATGGCTTTAGTTATGAAAAATAACCTATCAGCACCCTTAACTGGTCTGGCCTTAGCCTTGAGTATCACTTTAGCCAGTAATCAGCCCAGCCAAGCTCAAAGCCGTCAATTTACTTGTGCTTTGAGAGATAACTATCCAGTAACCGTGGTTCGTCACCCCACCAGAGGTAGTGTGGCCTTAATTGTGTGGACAAACACAAGTCAGATTAATGATACATGGACACCTCAAAAACGTTGTCAAAAAGTATCAGATCGTTTCCAGAAACTGCAAAATCAAGGTCAACTAAAAATCCTGAAAACGGGAACAGTTAACGGTCAATCTGTTATCTGTGGGTTAAGAAATGATCGGGGAGCTTGTAATAACAAAAATGTCTTACTGACCATGACCAAGGATCGTGACCCTAATCAGGTTCTCGAACAACTATTGAATACCCGTGTTTCCGCAGGTGGGGAGGCTGTTTACCTCAGTGGCGACCAAGAGGGACACATTAAACCAACAATCAACCGTGATGGAACTGCCAGCGTTGACATTGATCAGGTGATCAACGGTAACAGTGAGGATATCTGGTAAATTAGAAATTGTGGGGGAAAATCATGAGTTGGCGCATAGGAATAATTGCTGTTTTTGCACTAACTGGTTCTGTTTTGCCTTTGGCAACTCCAGTGTCGTCAGTTCAGAAACCCCCTTTTTCAAGGGTTAATTTGCGGTCTGGCCAAGAACAAATTCAACTTGAACAAGCAGCCCGTTTAATTACGGTTAGGATTTTAAGTAGCCCTAAACAAAAGCGCGATCGCTCATTAGGTTCTGGTGTACTATTTTATAAAGATCATAGAAATCACTTCACCTCAACCTATGGAGTAATTACCAATAATCATGTTTTACAAGCCGGTGAAGCTCCCTATTCTATTCAAACTCCCGACGGAAAAACACACCGTGCTAACCTTATAGTGCAAAAAAAACAACTAAAGGGACATGATTTAGCCTTATTAGAATTTGTAGCTGACTCAGAATACAGGATTACTACCAAATCAAATCAACCAGCCGCCATTGGAGATGGAGTAATAGCCGCAGGTTTTCCTCTCAAAAATAGCCAAAGCAAATATCGGGGGTTTGTGATTAAACCCGGTAACATTGAATTGGTATTGGATAAAGCCCTAGAGGGCGGATACCGAATTGGCTCTACCAATGATGTAGAAAAAGGGATGAGTGGCGGACCCCTATTGAATCGCGATGGGGAATTAGTGGGAATTAATGGACTTCATGCTAACCCAATTTGGGGTGATCCTTATGTTTTTGAAGATGGTTCTTACCCAACGGACGCACAGCGAGAACAAATAGGTCAATATAGCTGGGGTATTCCCCTAGAAACAGTTAGGCAATTGTTGATTGCTAAAGGCAAGTCCTAATGCTTGTAATTTTGCATGAGACAAAAAATAGAATATATAAGTTTTCTATCAAAAAAAGCCCAAGCAGATTTTATCTAAAAAAATTGTACAAAAAATAGTTGAGAATTTCAAGCTCTGAAATCAACTTTTTTCGTTAGCTTATTGAGAAAATTCTCAAGATTATTGAGAATATAGGGTAATATAGGGTACTTATTCTTTTTTTGCTGAAGAATGATTTGAATAACTTATCAGTATTGTAGGGTGCGTTAGGATGAAATCCGTAACGCTATCGCTAACATACCCTACCTAAATCAATATTAAGCGCACCCCAATCAATTCCCCAGTCGGTTTTAACCGACTTGAGCTTTGAGACAGGGAATTTATTCCCTGGCTGTCTAAATCCAAATCAAACTTTTAAAACCTTACATCTTTGCGTGAAGCACAAAAAAAGGGTATTATGAAAAATACTATATAAAAAATAGTATTATAAAAGACAAAAGACTATGAAATTTTCCCAGGGATTAGGAGTAATTCTAGGAACAACAACCCTAGCTTTAGTACAATACCAACCCGTATCTGCATTAACTCCTGCACAAGTTAATGATATCGCTAAACAAATCACCGTCATGATTGGTGGACTAGATGGAAAAGGTTCAGGAGTAATTATCGCTAAAAATGGTAATACCTACACTGTGCTAACAGCTAATCATGTGGTGAAAAAAGCCGGAGTTTATGACGTTATCACCCATGACGGGCAAAAATACCCCATGGAAAGCGCTCAAACTCTGGGAAAACTGGATTTAGCTTTAGTCAGATTTACCAGTTCCAAAAATTATCCCCCTGCTAAAATTGCTGATTCTCGGACAGTTAAAGAAGGTGCAACGGTATATTATGCAGGGTTTCCGACTGAAACTGCAAATCAACTGCGTAGATATCGTTTTATACGAGCCGATATAACAGGCAGGAGTCAAAATCAAGAAGGGTATGAATTATCCTATAATGGACAAGCTTTACCGGGGATGAGTGGAGGTCCAGTATTAAATGAAGAAGGTCTTCTAATTGCTATTCACGGTCAGGCAGAAACCCGTGATATTAAAATTCAAGGTTTTCTTAAGCCTGAAATTGTGGGAGTTCAGGGAATACCGACGGAAAAAGTACCAGATTTAGACAGTATCATCACAAAAGGTATTAGTTCATCTAACCAGCAACCTAATTCTGTCCCTACTATTAGTCTTAATGATGCTGGAGCTTACAACAGGCGCGGAGTTCTTTACTATGAGCAGAAAAAATGGGAATTAGCATTGGCTGATTATACTAAGGCTATTCAACTTAATCCTAGTTATACTGCTGCTTACTACAATCGCGGGTGGCTTTACAAAGAGCAAAAAAAATGGGAATTAGCATTGGCTGATTTTACTAAATATATCGAACTTGACCCTGACTCTGATACAGCCGCTGAATCTTACCACCAACTGGGAAATATTTACAATGCTCTGGGAAACAAGGAATTAGCAATAGCTAATTACACCAAAGCTATTGCTATTGTACCTAAGTTTGCTTGGGCTTATTTAAATCGTGGCTCTACTTACCAAAAACTGGGAAAATACGAACTAGCTCTGGCAGATTTCAACAAAGCCATTAATATTAATCCCAATTTTTCTTTTGGTTACTACCTTCGCGGTTGGCTTTACAGGAGGCAAGAAAAACAGGAATTGGCATTGGCTGATTTTACTAAGTATATCGAACTTGACCCTGACTCTGATACAGCCGCTCAGGCTTACCTCCAGCTGGGAAATATTTACAGTGGTCTGGGAAACAATGAATTAGCAATAGCTAATTACACTAAAGCTATTGCTATTATACCCAACTTTTTTTGGGCTTATTTAAATCGTGGGGCTGTTTACACAGAACAGAAAAAATGGGGTTTAGCATTAGCAGATTATACCAAACTTATTGGATTTTTTCCCGATTCCGGCAGGGCTTACAGGGATCGAGGTGATGTTTACAAGCAGCTAGGAGACAAACAAAAAGCTAAAGAAGACTATCTACAAGCAGCACGATTATTCCTAGCTAAAGGTAAAGATTGGAATACTGACTATGAAGAGGTAATAAAACTATTGAACTCATTATAGACATTTCCTACCCAGTTTGGCAGGGTCTACCACTTCCTGTAACATACCTCTAAGATACAAGGTTGGATTAAGGTACGAAACCCAACATGAACGTCGGGTTACGCTGTCG
>NZ_PGEM01000177.1 GCF_002934005.1 Cuspidothrix issatschenkoi CHARLIE-1
CTATCTGTCTTCGTTTTGTGCTTATTTAGCCCCCTAGATCCCCCAAAATTGGGGGACTTTAAAATTCTTATTCCGTAAGAATTCACCGAGTCAGGAGTCAGAATGCTTATAAAATCAGGAATACAGGCAAGTGATATTTTCTTAAAAATCATCATAACTTACTCCAAAAGCCTTGATTTTCCTGACTTAGAGTATTTTCTATCCTGAATCCTTACCTTATCCCCCCAGAATTGGGGGTTAGGGGGCATGGGTAAAAAGCGCTTCGCTATCGCTCAAAAATCATCAAACAATCACGTAAAAATGCCCGATTTTTCCCATAAATCGAGTATTGTGGAAACCAATTAGTAAGAAACAACTATCGAGGTTGAGCTTTGAAACCACGACGTTCTAGCATTTCCCGTACCTGGGGACTAGGATTGTAGTTATAACCATAGGCAGAACGCTCGGAGTCATCCATAACTTGAGGTGTGAGTAATACAATTACCTCTCTACGTTCATTGGTTCTATTTGTTCTTCTGAACAGCGAACCCAGGAGGGGAATATCACCCAAAATAGGAACTTTAGCAACAGTTGTTCTGTCTTGATCTTGAATGATACCGCTGAGAATTAGGGTTTGACCATCTCGTAGACGAATTGTGCCTGAATTTAGAGAGCGTTCAGATACCAAAAAGATTATTTGAGAACCTGTCCCAACATTAATACTTGCTGGTGCTTGAGGTGCTTTGACTACAGGTGCAACTGATAGAGAAACAAAACCATTATCGTCAATACGATCAACTTTCACAGCTAGGGTTAACCCTACTTCCTCCTTGTTCGCTGTTACAGTTTGTGTCGTAGAACCTTCACCACGGGTAATTTCGTTTGTAATGTTTCCTATTACTTCTTGAGTTAATTTGACATTAGCCGTTTGACCTTCTTGTACAATCAGAGTAGGATCAGTCAGAATCTTGGCATTGCCGCTTGTCACCTGCGCCTGTAAACTTGCTAAAAGACGCTTGGGAAATTGGTATAAAGTTGGTAGTTCTATCTTATATGTGGGTGGAGTTCCAGAACTATTACCGGATGCTGGAGTTCCAGGAGTATATTGTGTAACCCCTGCTGTTGTTGGATCAGAACTAATACCAGCACTGCCTGAGACTCGATTTACATCTTCTGGGTTATTCAAAAAAATATTTGCACTACCCACTGGATTAGCAGTAGTAGGTGCAGGAAGTACGCTATTCCTAACTTCAGCACTGGTAGGTGGACGAGAACCACCAAAATTTAAACTTGCTGCACCACCATCAACAGAGAAATAATTATTACCAACGCCAAAGGCAAAACTCGTATTATAAAGTTGATCTCCCAATAGGCTAACATCAACAATCTTGACGTTCACAACTACTTGGCGACGGCGGACATCAAGCTGTACTAATTGGGATACTGCCATTTCTACAAGTTTAGGAGAACCAATTAATGTTACAGAATTGGTACGCTCGTCTCCTAAAGCCTGTAAACCTCTTAGAAAAGGCGTTGAGTCTTTATAGTCAACCCGTTTAGTTTCAATTTTCGTTTCTGTAGTCGTCTGAGTTTGGGTAATGGGAGCAACTCCAGTCCCCACAGGTACAGCGTCAACGCTAGTAACTTGTCTTTCACGACTTACGGCACTTTCAGCACCCATACCAACCAAAAAGTTTAAGGCAACTCCCACTGTTACCTGATTGAGTCGTAAACTCCGCATGACATTATCACGGCTGGAGTTAGGTAATTTAGTCCCGACAAAAATTGTCCGTCCGGTGCGGTTAGCTTCTAAACCACTCAAACGCAGGACGTAGTTAAAGACATCTTGCACAGGTTCGTTTTCTATATCTAGGGAAATTGTTTGAGAGGAATTAGCACCTTCTTTCTTTTCTCCTTCACCACCACTATAAGCCAAATTCAGCCCCGCAGCCCGCGCCAACAGTGATAAAACTTCCCTCACGGGTGCATCACGCAACACTAAGCGGGGAACTCTTTCTTGAGTGCCTAAATCAATGGCTGTGGGTGATGTATCAATGTTAGCTTGGGTAATATCTCCTACTGGTGGGGCGACGGCTCTGGGGAGGAAAGGAGGCGCTTGGTTATAGGGTTGATTGGGGCCTGCGGCTTGGGCGATTTTACCGTCTATGGTGACTTGAGGATTAGGGACTAGGACATCGGGGCGTTTACCGGTTTCATCTGGTTTGTATTCAGATGTGGTAGCCGGTGCTACTGGTACTTTATCTGTAGGGTTGGTTGTGGCTGGTGCGGCTGATACTTTGTCTGTGGGGTTAGTGGTAGCCGATGCTGTGGAATTGGTGGTGGTAGTAAAACCAAGGGTAAAATTATTATCTTTTTGCACTACGGGTTGATTGCTGGGTACATCATCAATCCCTGTAACTGTGACGCGAATGCTGTTAGTATCTAATTGTTTAACTTCTATCAAAGCGATGCCTGGGGCGGGGTTTTCCTGACGGAAGTTATCACCCTTGGGTAAACGCAGTTGGGCATTAATAACATCTGCAACTAAGGATTTATCTTTTTTGGTTGTAAATACTTGGGGGCGATCGCCAGCCGCAGTTCTTAAAATTACACTAACTCCGCCCTCAATGGGACTGAGTTTAACATCTGTCACTTGTGTTAATTGTGCCAAAACTGGCTGGGCTGCTAAAAGCACACAAGCTGCTGCACCTAATACAAAAACATTATTATTAAACTGTTTCACAGTTCATCCCTCACATAAAATAAAAGTCTTATTGGTAATTGGTAATTGGTAAGTCGAAGTATTGCCTCTCGCCTATTTTGGTGGAACTTTGGCTGCGGCTGCTTTAGCTGCTAAATCAGCTACTTCTTCATTAGTTAGTGGCATGAGAGCCTCTAATTCAAAAGTTGTTGTCAGTTTACCGATACCTATTAGCACAGGATTATCTTTATCTCCTGAAGTTTCTGGAGGAGACAATTTGGAATTATAGTTTTTAACTAACAATAAAGGCTGCAATCGCTCAATGTTTCTCATGATTGATTGGGTTTGTTCAAAATTACCCTCAATTTCCACATTAAAGGTACTGCGTTTAAGTTTGCCGTTTACTTCCGCGCCAAAACTACCATCTTCTACGACCACGGGTGTTTCAGAAGTAGGAATAAATCTTTTCATTTTAGCTTTAACACCATTGCGGATATTTTGCCCATTACTAGAATCTATTAAGCGGCTGGTATCTAGTAAGAGGGTATCTAAACTTTTTTCATCTGCAAATAAAGCTAAAACTTGTTTTTGTTGTTCTTTAGCAGTGGCTAGGTTGGCTTCTACTTTACCAATTTGTCCAGCTTGGGCTTTCTTTTGATCAACTTGTGCTTGGAGTTGATCACGTTTGGTTATTTGTTGTTGATAGGCATCCCAAGCGGGCATGACCATATTTAACATCATATAACCAGTACTGGCTACACCTAAAAAGCCGACTACACCACCAATAATAGTTGGGGTAAGGGTTACTCCAAAGACGACAGGGGCAGCATTTGCCGTTTGCGTACCTTTTTCTGAAAAATTAAACTCTTCACTCAGTGTCATTGGCCGATGACTCCTACTTTTTTGATATTACGAAGTCTATCTACTAGTCCAACTGTGCCTTTTTTCTCTAATTCTGGAATTAAATCAGATGCTGGCACGCTACTCAAACCTGTTTTAATAGTGTATTTGACTACTTGGAGGGGTTTTATTGTGACATTGGTTGTTTTTGTCCGTGGGGGAATAAAACCTGTAATTGCTGGTGCATCTATTAATTCGGTTGTCATGATTTTGGTTTCTAGGGGATTCAAAAATTGGGATTGTCCCAAGCTGAGGGCAAAATCATTAACAAAACCATAGGACATAGCATAACCAGAAAGTTCTAAGAATCCCGCCGGATTAGTAGGGGTTGCGGTTACGGGGGCTTTACCAGGAAGTGTTGCAGCAACTTGTCTGATGGTTTCGATTTGCACTTTGTTAGGAATGCGATCGCGCAAATCCTGTAACATGGCTGACCAAGGACGAATCTGATCAAAAACTGTAACTAAAGCTTTGTTTTGGCTGCTAATACTGTCTGCTTCGGCTTTAAGTTTTTTGATGTTAGCGATTCTGCCATCTAAAGTCTTACCTTCTTCCTCTAGTTTGCCAATGTCTTGGGTGAGTTCGGCAGTTTTCCCTTGCAGGACTGATAAACCAGCAAATACCAAAGCTGGTAATACTAACCCTATTACCAGTCCTATATAAACAGGAGTCAAATTTCCCAGTTGCATTCGGGTTGCTGGAGTTTTAATCCCGGTTAGAGATTGGTTCTGATATTCTGGTCGGTCTTTGAGAAAGTTGATATCTAGGCTGTACATTTGATTACACCTCCCGCATTCCTAAACCCAGGATAATACCCAAGCCAGGACGTTTAATTAAAGGATATTTTTCGGGATCTACCTCCAAGGACAAAGAAGCTATAGGATCTATTTGAGTAGTAGGTAAACTTAATCGTTGAGTAAAAAACTCATCAATTTGTTGTAGTCCACCTCCTGGTCCTGCTAAAAAAATCTGGGCGACTTCGAGATTTTCACTTTGATTGAGGTAGAAATCAATAGAACGACGCAGTTCATCAGCTAGTTCTCCTAGAACCCTTAACATGGAAGTCATACCAGGATTACTACCAGTGACTCCAGTATTAACTGCGTCTGGTGGAGTAACTGGAATGGTCATACTTTCCAACATATCCATTTCCCGTGATGGTGGTAGGTTCATCGCTCTTGATAGGGCGGTTTGGAGTTGATAAGTTCCTATTGGAACTGTTCGGGAAAATTGCGGCACACCATTGATAATAATGGCAATTTCCGTACTATCAAATTCAATATCAACTAGTACTGCTGCTTCTTCTGGGCTAAATAACCGCAATTGATCACGAATGGTACGAATGAGGGCAAAACTGTTAATTTCTAAGATATCAACAGCTAATCCTGCCTGTTCAAAGGTATCCAAATAGGTTTGGGTGACATCTTTGCGAGTTGCCACTAACAAAACTTCAACTTTTTCGATGCCGTCTTCGTCTACAAAGTAGCCGAGTTTTTGATAGTCAACATCAGCTTCTTCACGGGGATAGGGCAAATGTAAGGATGCTTCATAGTTGAGTACCATTTCCCGTAACTCTTTGTCATCTAATTCCGACGGTACGCGAATCAAACGGACGATTGCGTCTTTCCCTGGTATACAGGTAGCTACACGGGTAGCTTTGGTTTTGCTTTGAGCAATCACTTGCTGAATAATTTCTGTCATTCCTGGAGAATCAGCAATTTGCCCACCAGCAAATATACCTTCTGGTACTGGTACAGAGATTAAAGACTCAATTTTTAATGTCCGGCGTTGTTTACGTAGTTCTACTAGGTTGACCCGTTCGGGTGCTAGTTCAATTCCAATACCGCTATTGGATTTATTAAATAAACTAGTCAAGGTTTGCAGCACTGTTTTACCCGTTGCATTACTAAAGCAAAATATTAAGGTTAGTTGTTGGTTGTCAGTTTTTGGTTGTTAGTTACCGATTACCAAAATTGATATATCCTATAGTTTCCACAATTCTCTATCCTTTTTCTTACCCCTGTTAATTCTAAAAATACTACCACCTAGAAAGATGATTCGATTGCAAAAATTTAAACAACTAATTTGTTGGGCATTACTCGGCTTACTGACTAGTTGGATTGTGAGTTGTAGCACAGGTAATGTTGCTAACAATCCCAAATCTGGTGCAACAGGTGTTGCCACAATTGAGTTTTGGACAATGCAACTCCAACCGCAATTCACCAACTACTTTCAAAGTCTGATTACGACTTTTGAATCTCAAAACCCCAGTATCAAAGTTAAATGGGTAGATGTGCCTTGGTCAGCAATGGAGAATAAGATTTTAACAGCAGTCTCAGCAAAAACCCCACCAGATGTTGTCAACCTTAATCCCGATTTTGCTTCCCAATTAGCCGGCAAAAATGCTTGGTTAGATTTAGATGCCAAAATTCCTAGTCCAGTCCGTTCCACCTATTTACCAAATATCTGGCAAGCAAGTAGCCTCAATGGTAAGAGTTTTGGCATTCCTTGGTATCTCACTACCAGATTAACTATTTATAACACCGATTTACTAAAACAAGCGGGTATTACAAAACCCCCTGCTACTTACGCAGAATTAGGGCAAATGGCGCAACAAATTAAAGACAAAACAGGTAAGTATGCTTTCTTTGCCACTTTTGTTCCCCAAGACTCTGGTGAAGTCCTAGAATCCTTGGTACAAATGGGTGTAACCCTAGTTAATGCTGATGGTAAAGCTGGGTTTAATACCCCCCAAGGAAAAGCCGCTTTTCAATATTGGGTAGATTTGTATAAAAAAGGTTTGTTGCCGAAAGAATCTTTAACTCAAGGGCATCGTCATGCTATAGATTTATACCAATCTGGAGAAACGGCTTTTTTAGCTTCTGGGCCTGAGTTTCTGAAAACTATTGCGAATAATTCCCCCAAGGTTGCCCAAGCTTCGGCAATTGCCCCACAAATTACGGGTGATACAGGTAAGAAAAATGTTGCTGTGATGAATATTGTGATTCCTCGTGATAGTAAATATCCTGATCAGGCTGTTAAATTTGCTTTATTTGTTACCAATGATGAAAACCAGTTAGCCTTTGCTAAAGCTGCTAATGTTCTACCTTCTACAGTTAAGGCTTTATCGGATAGTTATTTTAAGGAAGTTCCTGCTAATGCTACCACATCGGAAAAGGGGCGGGTAATTAGTGCCACACAATTACAAAAAGCTGAGGTATTAACCCCGAAAATGAAAGATTTTAAAGTTTTGCAAAAATCAATTTACGAAAATTTACAAGCGGCCATGTTAGGACAAAAAACAGTAGATAAAGCTCTGGAAGATGCCGCCCAGCAATGGGATAATCGGTAATTGATGATGGGGGATTAGATACTTTTGCGGAGTTTCTGTTGTCATGCTTAGTGGTGCAGAAAAGTCCTGAAGGATTGAAATTTAACTTAGGAATTAAACAGAACTTTAAACATTATGGATATTTCACCTAATCAATCATCAACCGAATTTTTAACTGCTGATGAATCTGCACAAGTTGATGCAGCTTTGTTATCTTCCCCTGAGAAGTTTTTAACTAGATTGACAATTTCTTCTCTGCGGATTTTACAACATATTGCTGAGGAATATCATATTCCTATTGAGGAATTAACGGCAAAACAAATTATTACTTGGTTTGAAATTGATGCGAAACTTAGACAGGAGAAAGGAGTTGAAGAGTCTTTTTTGAAGTGGTAGAGAATATTTGATTTTTAATTAAATTAGGACTTACGCAAGAT
>NZ_PGEM01000178.1 GCF_002934005.1 Cuspidothrix issatschenkoi CHARLIE-1
GATAGAATCTAAAATGGGGTAATATTTGATTTTTGTATGTAATGCCAAATTAATATGAAGCTACATAGACTAAGATTTACGGAATAACGAACCACAGAGGACTCAGACAACACAGATGAATTAACATTTTCTGAGGGGTTTAGCACTGCTAAACCCTAAAACCCTACTATAGCGGTATGTACTTGAATGAGATACAGAATTTACCTAAAAAACTATACACTCTCATGACTTTCAACTCTGTTCCCTATTCCCTGTTCCCTGTTCCCTGCTATACTAATATGAAATGATCAGAAATTGACAAGATAATCAGAAATAATAAATCTGATCGGTACTCCTGAAATGTTGTATGATTATGATATTGTGGGAAGGTCTTACAGTTAGTCAATAATATTAACGTTTATGAAACGTCGAGCTATTGTTAACAGACTATCTCAAGGTGCGATCGCAGCTACAGGAGTAGCCATTGTTGGTGGGTGTCAAAAAGCACAAAATAAAGCGGCAAATGGCCAAACCGACACTAGTAATTTACCTAGCATTAAATGGCAAATGGCCACTAGTTGGCCAACATCTTTAGAAACTATTTTTGGTGGAGCGCAGGTATTAGCAGAACGGGTCAAAGCCCTAACTAACGGTAAATTTATTATCGAACCCCGTGCAGCCGGCGAAATAGCTCCCGGTTTAGAAGTTCTCAACGTTGTTTCTCAAGGTGCAGTACAAGCGGGGCATACTGCTGCCTATTACTACATTGGCAAAAGTCCCGCCCTGGCGTTTAGTACATCAGTACCTTTTGGACTCAATGCCCAACAACAAAATGCTTGGTTGTATGAAGGCGGTGGTTTAGCTAAACTTCAGGAAATTTATGCCCGTAAATTTAATGTGATTCAATTTCCTGCGGGAAATACGGGTACACAGATGGGGGGATGGTTTCGCAACGAAGTGAAAACACTCAATGACTTGAAAGGTCTAAAAATGCGGATACCCGGTTTAGGCGGACAGGTGATGGCTAAATTAGGGGTAACAGTACAGACTCTTCCTGGTGGAGAAATTTTCCAAGCTTTACAAACAGGAGCTATTGATGCGGCTGAGTGGGTAGGCCCCTATGATGATAATAAATTAGGCTTAAACAAAGTCGCTAAATTTTACTATTATCCTGGTTGGTGGGAACCAGGCCCTACTCTAGAAGTACAAATTAATTTAGATGAATGGAAAAAGCTTCCTCCTCAATATCAAGCTGCTTTAGAAACTGCTGCTTATCAATCGAATACAACGATGTTAGCCCGTTATGATGCGCGTAATAGTGAGGCTTTAGAGAAACTATTAAAAACAGGGGTTCAAGTTCGTCCTTATAGTCAGGAAATTCTAGAAGCAGCCGAAAAAGCTTCTTTTGCCTTATATGATGAGTTTGCTGCTAAAGATGCTGATTTTAAAGCAGTTTATGAAATATGGAAACCCTTTAGAGATCGTATTTATGCTTGGAACAATCTTAATGAAGGCAGTTTAACCCGTTATGCCTATGGGAAATTAGGTAACGGGTGATGCTCCCCTGCCTCTAATTTACAACTTGACTACCATGACTGCGGGGGTCATCTTGGGTACTCTCGGTGGCGACGGGGGTGGAAAATTGGGAGGTTTTGCCATTATTTTGTAGGTGGGGAAGGGTAGAACCGGCAATGAGGGCTTCTAAGTTGCTGGCCATGATGGTGCGGGGAATATCACCAATAGTTTCGGCTATGGTTTCCCCTTGTTTACCTAAAAAGACAAAATGGGGAATTCCATCTACTCGATATTTGAGCATTTCTGGCAACCATTTGGTATTATCAACGTTCAACATGACGAAATTCAGGTTTTGGTCATACCGGGCTTTGAGTTTGGCCATGTCGGGGGTCATTTTTTGGCAAACTGTACACCAATTGGCGTAAAACTCGATGAGGGAAGGTTTACCGTTATTGACAGCTACTTCTAAGGGAGTGGAAGATTGATCCAATTCTGCCAGGGAAACTGAGCTAGAATCTGTCTTAAGTCCCAAAAATAGGGCAATTCCCAAAGCGATCGCTACAATGGCAATTAGGAAGTTTTTGATCCGACTACCGGAATTTACAGATGCTTCTGTACTCATAATCAATTTATTAAGACTTATTAACTTAGTTCCTAATCTAGTTTACTGTCTTCCCAGATAATGAAAAAAAGAGTTACTCTAACTTTTCCTAAACGTGCCATTCAAATGCCGATCACTTACCGACTGGCAAAAGATTTTAATGTGGCGGCAAATATTATCCGTGCCCAGGTTGCCCCCAATCAAATTGGTAAACTGGTAGTGGAACTATTGGGCGATATTGATCAAGTAGATGCAGCTATTGAATGGATGCGATCGCAACATATTCATGTATCCCTGGGTTTGGGTGAAATTATCATTGATGAAGATGTATGCGTTCACTGTGGGTTATGTACGGGGGTTTGTCCTACGGAAGCACTGGGGATCAATCCCGAAACCTATAAACTCACCTTTGTGCGATCGCGTTGTATTGTGTGTGAACAATGTATTCCTACCTGTCCCGTACAAGCTATTTCTACTAATCTTTAAATAACTGTTAATAACAGTTGGACTTACCCACGAATTACGGAATATCAAACCGCAGAGGACGCGGAGGACGCAGAGGAATAAGAGTTGCGGTGGATTTTTGCCTAAGTCCTAAACAGATTAAGTTTAGATTAAGCAATCGTTAATTTATGATTCCTATTTTAAAAAAATATATAGGAATACAAACTATTTTTTTTCTAGCGCTATCATGCAAAAACTCGATCATATCTCTAAGTGTTATTTTTTATGGAAATATCCTCACCAACATCAATTCAAACACTAGGTGAAACTGCCCATCAAGCAATTGAAAAACACTTTACAAAAACTATAAAATGGGAAAAAGCAGTTAAAAAAGACGAAGATCCAGAAGCAGTACACCAAATGCGTGTAGGAATGAGAAGATTACGTACTGCTGTGAGTAGATTTGATAAATATTTACATTTACCAAAATCAATCAGTGATAAAAATATTGGCAAATTAGCAAGAGTTTTAGGTGGTCTTAGAGATTTAGATGTTCTCCAAGAAATTCTGGAAAATAATTATCAACCCCATTTACTGCCACAGGAACAAAATTCACTCAAAACCGCTTTTTCTGCTTTGCACAAGCAACGAGAAAATGCACTTGCTGAAGTTCAGAAAATCTTTAAAGACCAAACCTATAAATCTTTTAAAAATGATTGTGAACATTGGTTAAAACATCCTCATTATCAAAGCTTTGCCTCTGTACCTATCTATCACATATTAGCCGATTTACTCTCACCAGAAATTAGTCAATTTTGCCTACATCCAGGCTGGTTAATTGGGACTAAAATTATGGAATCAAAAATAGAATTAGAAACAAAATGGACACCCAATGAATTAGAATCACATCTGAAAACAGAAGGTGAAACTCTCCATAGTCTGCGGAAACAAGCAAAACGTTTGCGTTACCAAATGGAGTTATTTACTGAACTATATGATCAATCTTTTGCCGCATCTATTCATGATATCAAAACTATTCAAGAAATCTTGGGGATGATTCAAGATAATATGGTTTTACACCAGTGGTTAGAGAATATCTTTAAATCAGAACTTGAGACTCAATTATCTGGGTTAATGACTCTATTAGCTGCCAATCGTTATCAATTATGGCAACAATGGCAACCTCTACAAGAACGTTATTTGCAAGCTGATACTAGATATAATTTGCATTTGGTTGTATTACGTTTCAATCTCTAATAGGGAGTAGTAAAAATTGCAATTACCACCGATGGTAGATTCTTCCGTATCCGCCAGTTTCAATCCCTAATAGGGAGTAGCGGAAATTGCAATTATGGTGGGAAAAAAAAGTAAGTAGGGCTTGCTGAAAAAGTTGTCTGTGAGGAGAGGGAACAGGGAACAGTTTCAACTATCTGTGAGACTTCATTTGCCAAAACCTTGCACTTGCTTGTTCTTAAAATCCGCGAAACCCTTATCAATAAACGGTTATAGCTTTATTCAGCAAACCCTAAGTAATGCCCTGTTAACCAACTAACAAAAGCACCCCAATGGGGTGCTTTTTATCTTCTTCCCCATTCGCTCATGAGACACATCCTTCTGGAATAGGCGGGATTTTGGAAAGAAAATCTTCATTGCCTTCTATACTTAAAACCTTAAAAGAAGGTAGCTTATAAACGGCCACTGACAGGTCTAGGTTGTTCGGATTTTTTGTGGAATAGCCATGCCCCTGAAATCCAATCGAAACCTCAATCTCTCGATTCCAAGCCCTTAAAGCCATCTCTTCTACTTCTTTTTTGGTACTTGCTTTTTCCGCAAGGGCTTTTAGCTTGTCTTTTTCGTCGCTTGCCGTTGGGTAGCTTTTGACCCGCACGATAGGATTTACGCGAAGAAAAGGATCGTTATGTTCCGTTTCAACCTCAACGCTTGCCCAAGCTATTTCTTTTCTGCCTATGTCACCGTATGGACACCATTCAAGTTTAATTTTCATGTAAAATCACTCCTAAAACAAAATTAAAATGTTCTGGATCTTGCTTGTAAAACTGAGCCATTTCTCTGGGGTCACGGAATCGCTCGACCCCCATTGAAATGTTTCAATCCCTAATAGGGAGTAGTAGAAATTGCAATCCAAGATCCGAAAAAGCAGCGATACGCTCAAAAAGTTTCAATCCCTAATAGGGAGTAGTAGAAATTGCAATTAGTCTGGATTGAATACGTTTGGCTATTGTGTTTGTTTCAATCCCTAATAGGGAGTAGTAGAAATTGCAATGACACGCCGTAGTTTATTCGCTAGAAGAAGTAGAGTTTCAATCCCTAATAGGGAGTAGTAGAAATTGCAATGACACGCCGTAGTTTATTCGCTAGAAGAAGTAGAGTTTCAATCCCTAATAGGGAGTAGTAGAAATTGCAATTCAAGTTTGAGCAGGATTTTGTCACAGTTGTCACAGGGTTTCAATCCCTAATAGGGAGTAGTAGAAATTGCAATGCACTCGTGACAGTGAGTTAGTAGTCCAGTTGAGAGGTTTCAATCCCTAATAGGGAGTAGTAGAAATTGCAATTTTGATCTTTAAGTACAGCATCACATAACGCTATTGTTTCAATCCCTAATAGGGAGTAGTAGAAATTGCAATGTTAAGCTCATCGGCGCAAACCTTAGCTTTAGACGTTGTTTCAATCCCTAATAGGGAGTAGTAGAAATTGCAATAAATTTCCCAAATTGAATGGGAAGATAAAGAAATGTTTCAATCCCTAATAGGGAGTAGTAGAAATTGCAATCGAACCACATAATATTATTTTCTGTGATGGTGTCTTGTTTCAATCCCTAATAGGGAGTAGTAGAAATTGCAATTTAAGTAAGTTTTTAACGGCGATACCTTTACCTGGTTTCAATCCCTAATAGGGAGTAGTAGAAATTGCAATTACTCGCTTCTAGTGGAGACTTAGCTATTTTTGGTTTCAATCCCTAATAGGGAGTAGTAGAAATTGCAATCTTATAGGGTTGTTTTGAGGTTATCTGTGTCAGGTTTCAATCCCTAATAGGGAGTAGTAGAAATTGCAATTTAAATAAATCATACTCAAAATAAGTTGATGATTTGTTTCAATCCCTAATAGGGAGTAGTAGAAATTGCAATTCCAAAAAATTTACCTTTTTAAAAAACAAGCATCCAGATGTTTCAATCCCTAATAGGGAGTAGTAGAAATTGCAATTTGGGTGGCGTGGGGATGCCCAAACCATCTAAGTGTTTCAATCCCTAATAGGGAGTAGTAGAAATTGCAATTTTTCTTGCATCCGTGCTTTAAGATTGATACGGGTTTCAATCCCTAATAGGGAGTAGTAGAAATTGCAATCTGTAAAGAAGGATACATAAAAAATAAGCTTCACGTTTCAATCCCTAATAGGGAGTAGTAGAAATTGCAATTTGGTTGAAAGATAATGGCAAGTTAAAACCTGGAACTGTTTCAATCCCTAATAGGGAGTAGTAGAAATTGCAATAAAGCCTTATGTGTGCTGTCTTTAGCTGCTAAACGTTTCAATCCCTAATAGGGAGTAGTAGAAATTGCAATGTACAACTCGCATTAATACTATTAGGTAAGAAATAGTTTCAATCCCTAATAGGGAGTAGTAGAAATTGCAATGCCATAAAACATTTGGATGATGTTGCACTTGCTTTAAGTTTCAATCCCTAATAGGGAGTAGTAGAAATTGCAATTCAAAATTGGTGTTCTGCGAATGATGATTCATTTTTTGGTTTCAATCCCTAATAGGGAGTAGTAGAAATTGCAATTTGTACAGCATATCAATAGGTTAAGGGGGGACGTTTCAATCCCTAATAGGGAGTAGTAGAAATTGCAATATTCTTCATATTTAATCGAGTCACTAAACATGGGGTTTCAATCCCTAATAGGGAGTAGTAGAAATTGCAATTAGATATTGATTTGATTAAAATAATCTAGCATAAGTTTCAATCCCTAATAGGGAGTAGTAGAAATTGCAATACTAGAGACTCTGAATTAGTGGCGCAACTCAGAGGTTTCAATCCCTAATAGGGAGTAGTAGAAATTGCAATGTCGTGGCAGTAACCATGAGTGACAGCCTCAAAAGTTTCAATCCCTAATAGGGAGTAGTAGAAATTGCAATTTAGGCAATAAAAGACAAATAGGATTATGTTTTGTTTCAATCCCTAATAGGGAGTAGTAGAAATTGCAATTCGCCAGATGGAAACACCAGATTTAAAACACCAGATTGTTTCAATCCCTAATAGGGAGTAGTAGAAATTGCAATGCTTCTTTAAAGACTTTCTTACCATCCTTAAAGTTTCAATCCCTAATAGGGAGTAGTAGAAATTGCAATCTGGTGTTTCCGTCTGGCGATCGCTCACCAAGAAAGTTTCAATCCCTAATAGGGAGTAGTAGAAATTGCAATTTTTCCGATTAGAACTCATGCAGTTTGTAGACGTTTCAATCCCTAATAGGGAGTAGTAGAAATTGCAATTTGGTTCATCTTTTCATTCAAACTACCAACTTTAAGTTTCAATCCCTAATAGGGAGTAGTAGAAATTGCAATTCTAATCCTTCATAGTCTGCTAAACGCTTGCACGCGTTTCAATCCCTAATAGGGAGTAGTAGAAATTGCAATGCGTCCGTTAGAATACAACGTCAAGGGGAAAAAATGTTTCAATCCCTAATAGGGAGTAGTAGAAATTGCAATCTTTTTTAATTTCCATTTTGGTTAATTGAGTAAGGTTTCAATCCCTAATAGGGAGTAGTAGAAATTGCAATTATCCTCTATGTTTGGGTTGAATTTTTGGTAAGAGTTTCAATCCCTAATAGGGAGTAGTAGAAATTGCAATGCTATGTATTATAGCGGCTGAAATGCTTACTGCACTTGTTTCAATCCCTAATAGGGAGTAGTAGAAATTGCAATAATACCGGGCTTCATGTTTATTTAAAAATCTTTCCCTGTTTCAATCCCTAATAGGGAGTAGTAGAAATTGCAATTTAGGATTTGAAAATCTAAAGGGGAATTATGAAGTTTCAATCCCTAATAGGGAGTAGTAGAAATTGCAATGTTAACCCAACCAGATATCAAGAAACTCTTTAGGTTTCAATCCCTAATAGGGAGTAGTAGAAATTGCAATTTTACAGAACTTGCAAAAAATTTCATCAGTGGAAGTTTCAATCCCTAATAGGGAGTAGTAGAAATTGCAATTACTATTTCACTTTCCAATTTTCTAGCAATCCGTGTTTCAATCCCTAATAGGGAGTAGTAGAAATTGCAATCTTTGTTATACTCGATTTTTTGGATGTTAGCGAGTGTTTCAATCCCTAATAGGGAGTAGTAGAAATTGCAATAGCGGAGTGCTGAAAGCCTATATATATGTAGTTTTCAAGGTTCAGTTGCGCGGATGATATTATAATAGTCCATTTCAGAAATTGTGTCAAGAGGTAAAATAGCCAAAACCTTTGCTGTATAAGGTGCGCGGATGGTTGACTAACAAAAAATGTATAAAAACCTTGCAGAGAAATCATTTCAGCCATTTTTTTACAACCGGGGTTTTTTACACCCACCCACCCGCGCATAAAAAACAGATCTACCAGAGAAATTCCCATATCATGAACTATGCCTTAGAAGCCACATACTTATCTAAAGCGTCCGATAAAGTAGTTTTAGGTACAGCCCCAACAACAGTATTAATTTGTCGTCCGCCCTTAAACACCATCACAGTTGGGATACTCCGAATACCATAATGACTCGCCACAGTAGGATTTTGATCTGTATTTAATTTAACCACCTTTACTTGTCCGTCATATTCTGCCGCTACCTCTTCCACCACAGGAGACAACATTCGACAAGGGCCACACCAAGATGCCCAAAAATCAACCAAAACAGGAATTGTGCTTTCTAATACCTCTTGCTTAAATGTCGCTTCAGTGATATTGGTAATAGATGACATAATTGTTTGCCTAGGGATCAATAATTCCATCATAGCCAATAAATAGACATAGAAATATGTCCCTAAGTTTAATTTTGCTAACTTTCTTATATTGCCAGGACTTACCCAAAACATCATAAAAGTAGGGGTAATTCATGAATTACCCCTAGGGAAAATTGGGATTTCAACCATATTAAAAAAATCAATTAGGGTAGACATTGCCTACCTAAGACAATTTTACCGTGGAGTAGGAGAGTTTTGATCAGCACCACAATGATGACAATAAGGTAATTCTTTATAAGTTAACTCATGGCAATTGTGACATTCAATATATTGATAATAACCGCAGTGGGGACAGTAGCTATCTTGGGGACGGATTTTTTTAGCACAGCGAATACACCGTGATTTTTGAATTCTGCTAAATGCTTGAACTTTAGGATTAAATACAACAGTTTGGAAGAATTTAATCATCCCAAAGCCAACTACAGGAATTAGTAAAATATAGGCATAACTGATGAGAAAAACTAACCCACCAAACAGAACACTAATGATATTAAAGAAAAATTGAAATATCACTCCAATTTGCATAAATTGGAATATTTTCAGAATCAGTGGAATTAAAAATATTACCAATAAATGCCAACTAATTAAGGCTATTAAACCATAACTTTTCCGGTGACTGAAATTATTGACTAATAACGCGATTAAAATTAGTGGTAGTAAAAAGATAGATTGAAAAACTAATTGAATACTAGGATACCAAAACGAAGCGTCTTCATAGCCTTTTTGTAATTCATTAAACTTATTTGTATCATTAAGAAAAGAGAGAAAAGTAATACTTTCTGGTTTTGTTAAAAGTTGATTCTGTAAGCTAGAAATTTCTGATTTTAGATTGGCAATCTTCTGGTTATTTGCTTCTAACTGCTGTTTAGCTTTTTCTGCCCGCACTTGATTAATAGAATTTGCTGAAGACTGTCCAGCAACTTTTTCTAACAAGGTGGAATCATATTGCTGACGAATTGTACTATTTGTTGATTGCAGACTACTAATTTTATTTTGGGTTTGATCTATCGTTGTGAGAAGTTTCTGATTTTGCGGATTATTTAGTTTATCTGTAGATTCACCATAGCTTAAACATATTGGCGAAACCTTACCTAAATGTCCAACTTCTACATCTTGATATCTTTGTTTAATACTTTGTCCATTATTACTAGAAAGTAATGAAGTTCTCAGAAGTTCATAATCTTTATTTTTATTAGTCTGTGTTTTATAACCATCCCATTCGGAATAACATGGATAAGCTTGATAGGGGCTAATATGCCATTCACTAATATTACTTAAACCCGTAAAAACGTTGATTAAAATAAAAATATCTACTAAAATAATGACAATCAAACTCACCTTATTTAGTGGTTCATTATTCACCCTGCGAGAATTATTGAAAAATTGACCTACAAGCCGACGGATTCTAGTAAACATATAAATAGAACTCGGAATATTTAAAACTGAAATTAATGTACCACTTTATTGTTGCTTTGGTAGCAACTTAATAAAACTTACAGCAGTTTCTGAAAATAGGAGGTACACATTTAGCGGGCTTTTCGGCCCGCACCACAAGAAATTCAGTTGGAAGTCTCCTAATACTTTTCAGACATCCTCTGAAAGTCAACCACCCCAAATTTTTTCTAATACTATTTGGGGTGAAACATCTGCTATTTTTCCTGTAGGTGAAGTAATCGTTAAAACTTTCTCACTGGTGGGTAATAATTTTTCAGCATCAGCAGAATTTAACAAAGCAATTGTATATGTTTCTACGGCTACACTTAGTTGTAAGAGGCTATTTTCCACGGATAACATTAAACTAGCACCGCCAATGATGGCGGCTAATCTGCCAATACTATCTGAAGCAGTAACTTTAAGCTGGGGACAAACTTCTAAAAGTGATTTGACAAAATCCTGACTATTGGATTCTCTAATGACAACAATAGGTAAATCTGGCTGTTTTTGCTGACAAGCTGTAATAATTTCTTGCCAACTAGCTAAGGGATAAGTTGTATCTGTAGTTCCACCAGCATTAATGAGAATAAACCCAGTTTCATTTACTCCTAATTTTTTTTGTTCTGCTTGCGCCCATTCGATATCTACTTTAGGCAAATTAACGGTTAGGGGTGGACAAGGAGTATCAATTTTTAAAGGTTCTAGTAAGTCATGGTACATCTTCGCCGCATACTGTGATAGTTTGGGCGTGATTACATTTGTTAGAAAAACTTCACCTTGACCTTTATAGCCTATACGTACAGGAATTCCAGTTAGCCACATTAACAAACCTACTAACCAACTTTGACCCACCATAATAGAGATATCATATTCCCGATCGCGGATCGTGCCCACTAAGTTACCCCAATCAGCTAGACTGTTACGATCTTTATAATCAAAGGTGAAGACATCATTAACTGACTTGCTGAGTCGGTAAGCAGCCTTTGACTGGGGTTCGACAATGACATCTATCTGGGCTTGGGGATAATAACGCTTGAGATCGTCAAGGGTTGCAAAAAAAAGAATTTGGTTATCAATTGAACCAGGTACAAGGGCTACTACACGCATAATTTTTATTGACGCTTATGGTTTTATATTTTAAAAGCATATAGGAATTCAGCAGTTCATAAGTTTTTGAACTTTGAATTTATTTTCACTTTAGTTAACAATTAAGGAAAGTTGTGCATTTACTAATTCCCGCAGCCGGTAGTGGCAAAAGAATGGGCGCTGATCGTAATAAACTTTTGTTAGAGGTACATTCAAAACCTTTGATTGCTTGGACTTTGTTAGCAGCAGAAGCAGCAAATTCCATTAGTTGGATAGGAATTGTTTCTCAACCTAGCGACTGGGAAGATTTCAAATCCATTATCGCTGATTTAAAACTGAAAAAAACAATTGAATTTATTGCTGGTGGTTCTACCCGTCAGGAGTCGGTTTATAACGGTTTACAGGCATTACCGGAAACAGCCAAACAAGTGTTGATTCATGATGGCGCTCGATGTTTAGCAACACCGAGTTTATTTAATGCTTGTTCGGAAGCAGTTCTTGATTGTTCTGGCCTAATAGCAGCCATCTCCGTTAAAGATACTATTAAAATTGTTGACAATAATGGCATAATTACCAGCACACCAGACCGACAACAACTTTGGGCAGCCCAAACACCTCAAGGGTTTGATGTTAAATTACTCAAACAATGTCATGCCGAAGGAGTGCGTCAAGGCTGGGAAGTGACTGATGATGCAGCTTTGTTTGAAAAATGTGGCATTGAGGTGAGGATAGTTCCAGGAGAAGAGACTAATTTAAAAATTACCACTCCTCAAGATTTAGCGATCGCAGAATTTATCTTGAGTCATAGATAAGAAGCAGGGGAGCAGGGGAGGAATTTTGTGATTATCAATCTAAAATCTAAAATCTCGAATGTCTAATAATATACCTATGGCCAGCAAAATAGAAGCGATTCTCTATTTAAAGGGTAAACCGTTATCTATCAGTGAAATTGCTGAATATGCGGCGTGCGATCGCTTCACAGCAGAAGAAGGAATTATTGAACTGATGGAAAATTATTCCCGTCGAGATACGGCGTTGGAAGTGGTAGAAACTGAAATCGGTTATAGTTTACAAGTGCGGTCAGATTTTCATGATTTAGTACAAGCACTGATACCAGTAGAATTAGGTGTGGGTGCTTTAAGGACATTAGCAGCGATCGCCCTCCATAATCCCATCTTGCAAAGCGAATTAATTAATTTACGAGGTTCTGGAGCTTATCAGCACGTTCAAGAACTAGTAGAATCTGGCTTTGTTCGCAAACGCCGCGATAATGATTCTCGCTCCTACGCACTGCAAATAACACCGAAATTTCATCAATATTTTCAAATCGAACAACTCCCACAAATTTTGACCACACCAGAAAAAGAACAACAACTAGAACTGGAATTAGAAGGACTCCAACCAGAACAAGAAACAATTGAAAAGTGAAAAACTCCCTCCCCTGCCCCCCTCCCCTTTTCCCCTTACCTATTTCCCATTCCCTGAGAAAATACGCTACCCTATAGGTATGGTTTAGAGTAGAATTAGCAGTTAAGCTAATATAAATCGCCAATGGTGTTTGATCCTGATTTTTTGCATGACGATTCTGAGCAACACCCTAATCAACTTCTGAATGATCGCTTTGGGGAAAACCCAAATCAATTACTTAAATATTTACAGCATCAATCTCCCGAAGTGTTAGCCCGTGTCGCCCAATCTGTCAGCCCGGAAATTAAACAAATTATTTCCCAGAATGTCCAAGGACTGGTGGGCATAATCCCATCAGAGCATTTTAACGTACAAATTACAACAGACCGGGATAATCTGGCGGGACTACTGGCATCGGCAATGATGACCGGTTATTTTCTCCGCCAAATGGAACAGAGGATGCAATTGGAACATTTATCCAATCAATAGTCATCAGGAGTTCAGGAGTATGGTTAACTCCACGCTATGCCTTCGGCACACTACGTCAACGCTATCAGGAGTTCAGGAGGAAGAAATAAAGAAGAAGATAATTCTCTCCCCTTCTCCCCTGCCTTCTTCTTACTGTCACCTATTACTGAGGACTTTTTCCTGAACGGATCTTAAAAACCTGAATTTTGCCATTGCGGTTAACTTCTATGGTGAGAATATCGCCCACGGTACTGGATTCAACTATTTTGTGAACTTGAGCTTCAATTTTAATTGGTTTACCATTAATTTTTTGAATCACGTCACCAGGAAGCAGTCCCCCTGTCTGTGCTGGTGAATTTTTCACGACTTTTTTAATCGCAATGCCCACATCTGGCTGAATGTTGATTTTATTTCCTTGGGCGAGTTGCTGTTTTGTGGTTGCAGAAATATCTACCATCTCAATTCCTAAGAAGGGGTGAGCCGCTTCTCCTGTGGTAAATAATTCATTAGCGACACGAAAAGCAGTTTCAATAGGGATAGCAAAACCGAGTCCTTGGGCATCGGCACGAATAGCCGTATTAACACCAATAACCTGTCCTTGAGCATTTAAAAGGGGTCCACCAGAGTTGCCAGGGTTAATGGCTGCATCTGTTTGGATAAAACTTACCCGCTTACTAGGAACACCGACTTGGGCGCTGGTTCTATCTGTAGCACTAATAATACCAATGGTGACAGTATTATCTAAACCTAAAGGATTACCAATAGCGATCGCCCATTGACCAGGAATTAAATTTTGTGAGTTACCTAACTTTACCGTTGGCAGTTTATGGGCAGAAATTTTGACTGCGGCAATATCTGTGACATTATCAATTCCCACCACTTTCCCTTCAAAAGTCCGCCCATCTTTGAGAGTTACTTGAACTGTATCCGTATCTGCCACCACATGAGCATTAGTTAATAACCTGCCATCTTCACTGAGGATAAATCCTGAACCCGTACCACGCTCAATTTTTTCTGAAGGCATTGCTGGTTCATGTTTTTTCCAGATATTATGAAACACGGGATTTTTCCAAAATTCAGCTACCGGATCGTAAACTTTCCGAATAGCATTAATTCTGACTACTGCTGGCCCAACCCTACCTACCGCAGTGGCAATAAAGTTGACATTATCACCGTCACCAGAGTTAATAGTTCCATTCACAGGTGCAGGAACAACTACATCTGTTGGTAAAGCTACGGCAATATTTTTTAACTCTGGAAATGCAAGATGGTGTGTCCAAAAATAGCGACTAGCAAATATACCCACACCCCCACCCATGACTACCAAACACAGATAAACAGACAGTTGCTTCCAGGATATCTTCATAATAATTAATAATAATGGCTCTCAAGAACGGCTTTTCCTCATTTCTTTAGTGTAGTCAAGCAAACGTTTAGTGAAAAGATCATTTAACATCTAGATTACGAAATTTATCATTGATTTACGGGGATCACATTTACGACTGAGATTTGATCATCAATGTCATCAAAATACATAGTCAAAAAAGAGGGGAAAATTTTATCCTATCTTTATAATTTCCCCACTAAAATCTAAAAATTAGCGATTTCTGGATTTGTTGGTATGAAATTTTCCTATCGTTCACTATGTTTTTTGAGCTTGTTTAGCACTTTGAGTTTATTATCCACAATCCTGCAGTTAGAAAGTGCTAATGCTAGTCCAGGTAGTTGTCCAATTCCCGCTTTAGCTCGCATTCAAAGGCATCAGGTGAATCCTGGTGAAACCTTAGGATCTATAGCTAATCGCTATAACCTAGCACCGGAAACTATTATCGGTATTAATCCATCCGTGAAAAATGGCATGGTAACACCAGGCACAGAACTACAAATTCTCCCTTTCAATGGTATCGTGGTGGAAGTTCCTGGCAATCAAAACTGGCAACAAATCGCATCTAAATATAAAGTTCGTCCAGATACAGTATTTGAAATTAACGGTTGTCAGAAAAAGCCTAAATTTGTCTTTTTGCCCGTACTACCGGGGGTAGGGACTCAACCGCAAATGGTTTCTGCTACTACACCTAGTCAGTCTACTGCTAACATTAGTGGCTATCCTTTGCCAAATACAGCAAATGTAGGCTTATCCTATGGTTGGCAAATTCATCCAACTACGGGAGATGTATTTTTTCATAGTGGTGTAGATTTATTAGCGCCTGTAGGTAGTTCAGTACAAGCGATCGCTCCTGGAATTGTCGTCTTTGCGAAGGAACAGGGTAGCTATGGCAAATTAGTCATTATCAACCATGCAGACGGATTACAAAGCCGTTATGCCCAACTTGAAAGCATTAAAGTTACCCTTGGTCAAAAGGTAAATCAAGGTGATATTTTGGGAACAGTTGGCACAAGTGGACAACCAACATCTACTCAACCCCATCTACATTTTGAAATGCGTTCTAATGGTTCCCTCGGTTGGGAAGCAAAAGACCCAAAAGGCTTTTTCAGCAATTAAAATTTATGCTTGTATGTTATATTGAGTGTAAGTAAGCAGATCCCCGACTTCTTCAAGAAGTCGGGGATATACATACATATCTACATATAAAAAATTATATTTATGAGTCAACAAATTTCTAACGCCTTATTTCAGAAAAAAGCTGTAAAAAATGCCTTGGGTAATTTTAAATTTCCTCCAGATTTAGAAGAACGTCATCAAATAATTATCAAATGGGTTGCAGCTTTAAACTCAAGTACACTGGATAAAATTAGCGAGGTTTCTTTACAGGGAAATTTTTTAAAAGAGATATTTCAAGATGTATTAGGTTATCGTTCTGTAATTGATGGTGGTGGTAAAAATTGGGAACTTTACCCAGAAAAAAATATTGCTGATGGAGGGGGTTTTGCCGATGCTGCATTAGGATATTTTACCGCCACAGAAAATAAAAAAGGTCAGGCAAAATTACAAGGTCAAGTAGTAGCCCCCATTGAGTTAAAAGGAACTAAGAATAATTTAGATCGTGCTGCATCGGGAAGGGATAAGTCAGCAGTTGATCAAGGATGGCATTATGCCAATTATACCCCTAATTGTCGTTGGATAATTATATCTAATTATCGAGAATTACGATTATATCATATTCACAAAACTCCGGCTTATTATGAAAGGTTTTTATTATCAGATTTAGCAGATTTTCAGGAGTTTAAGAAATTCTATTTTACTCTGTGTCGTGAGAATTTCTTACCTATTAAAGATGTATCTGCCATTGATAGATTATTAAGCACTTCTGATCAAGCACAGGAAGATATTACTAAACAATTGTATGAGGAATATAAACAGGTAAGATTAAACATTGTTAAACATTTTCGCTTTATTGATAAATCAGCTATTTCTAACCGGGATGGGATATTAATTGAAAAAGCCCAAAAGACATTAGACAGAATTTTATTTATTGCATTTTGTGAAGATAGGGGACTATTACCAGAAAAGACTATTGCTAAAGCCCATGATAGCAAAAATGCTTATAATAATCGTCTGATTTGGGAAATTTATAAAGATGTTTTTCGCTGGGTTGATCAAGGTAATGATGATCTACCAATTCCCGGTTATAATGGTGGTTTATTTCAACACGATGCGCTATTAGATGAACAGTTAAATATTCCCGATCCTTTATGTACCCAACTGAAAAACCTGACAAGGTTTGATTTTGATTCGGAAGTTTCTGTAGATATTTTAGGAAGAATTTTTGAACAGTCAATTACAGATTTAGAAGAATTAAAAGCTGATGTTACTAAACAGGAATTTGACAAAAAACAAGGTAAGCGGAAAAAATTAGGAGTCTTTTATACTCCTGCTTATATTACTCAATATATTGTCGAAATTGCCATTGGTGGATATTTACAAAAACGGGAAACCGAGTTAAGACAGCATTTACAGTTAGTAGAATTTACAGATACAGACAAACAGCGAGAAAAAGAAATTGAATTTTGGTTAACTTACCGCGATGACATATTAGTAAAAACGCGAGTTGTTGATCCTGCTTGTGGTTCAGGTGCGTTTTTAATTGCTGCTTTTGATTATTTGCAAAGTCAGTATCAACGAGTGCATGATAATTTGCGGTTTTTACAATATCAAGATTCAGAAAGTCTAGAATTAGATAAAACTATCTTCAGTAATAATTTATTTGGGGTTGACTTATCTCCTGAGTCGGTAGAAATTACTAAGTTATCTTTGTGGTTAAAAACTGCAACTCAGGGTAAAACTTTAAGGCTCTACTAGAGTGGTTAT
>NZ_PGEM01000179.1 GCF_002934005.1 Cuspidothrix issatschenkoi CHARLIE-1
GGGTGCGGAATGTGGGTTAAAGAAGCATCTCTATTGCAGAAAATAGATCCTCAAGAATGTAACCGTATAATATCAGAAATTGCCAATGAACTTGAGAGAAAACAACTTATATATGAAGCTGCGCGAGTGCGAATGAAAATAGGAATTAGTATTCCTGAAGATTATCCATTTAGAAAAGAAATTATAAAGCAAGATGGTTCGTTAGTATCTTTGCTTTGTCATGCTGCTATCAATAAAATTAAGGAGTATAAATAAGTTATGAATCCAAATAGACCTACAGACCTACAAATTGCTCAAGACCTTGAGAAACTAGCTGAAGTTATTCATGAGTCTATAGAAAGAGCAGAAAATACTCTCCAACAAATCAAAAAAGTCAATGAAGTTAATACGCTAATTGCTAGAATTGACGGCAGTTGTGAAGAACTTTTGAAAGCACAAGAAACTGTTAAAAGAACTCAGGATAGAACATCTAATCACTTGCAAGAAGTAAAAGCAATTGAGCAGCGTTTAAACAATTTAAAAAAGATACCAAAACAACTTGAAGAAATTGGTGTTAGCGAAACATTTTTACAAGAACTCAATTCGCTTTTAGATAATGTAAATCATGTAAAAAAAGAAACACAAAATACTCGTTTAGAACTAAGAAATTTACAAGAGGAGTTATTATCTACTAAACAACAAATGATTGCTGTGCAAAATTTTGAGAATTACCTACAGGATTTGCAAAATATTCGTAATCGTAGACAACTCTGGAAATGGCTAAAGAACGAATTAGGATTTGTTGGAATTGTCGTATACATATTGAGTTTAATTACTCCAACACGAAAACAATAATTATAAATTATCGGTTTAATTGATAGTTGGTTAGACTTCAGTTATGAACGTATTACCGAACTCAAACAACGGGGATATGAAGATGCAAAACGTTGTTTAAATCCCATTATTCAGACTTTAACCAGTGTCAAACAACAACGTCAGACTCATAATAAACTTGTCAACTCAACACAGCAGCTATTGAATGACCCTCCCCTCTAAATCATATAGAACTTACGCACGAAGTAATCAAAAGATAATTCATGAATTACCCCTACTTGATGTTTTGCGTAAGTCCTGTCATAAAAACAATATAAGGTGAGCATTGCCCACCCTACAGTATTATTCCATCACCTGTGCAGATTTTTGTCTATCTAACTTGAGCATCAACACGCCCAAAGGAGGTAAACACAAATCTAAGGAATAAGGACGATTATGCAAAGACCAATCATCAGTCCACTTACCACCTAAATTGCCCATATTACTACCGCCATACTGACGAGCATCACTATTGAATAACTCAGTATAAAAGCCCTTTTCTGGCACACCGATACGATAGTGAGAATGGGGTTGAGGAGTAAAGTTACAAACCACAACAATAAACTGATCAGAATCTTTATCACGACGGACAAAGGAAACTACACTATGGCGGTTATCAGTGCAGTCAATCCATTCAAAACCCGCTTGATCGAAATCCTGAGTGTATAAAGCGGGTTCAGAACGATAAATATGATTAAGAGACTGGAAAAAGTCTTTTAACCGTTGGTGTGGTTCATACTGTAATAGATGCCACTCCAAATCAGCCCAAACGTTCCATTCACTCCATTGGCCAAATTCCATGCTCATAAACATGGTTTTCTTGCCAGGGTGAGCGAACATATAGGTAAACAAACAGCGTACATTAGCCAACTTCTGCCATTCATCACCCGGCATTTTGCCGATCATATTACTCTTACCATGCACAATTTCATCATGGGATAGAGCTAACATGAAGTTTTCGCTGTGGTTATACCACATACTGAAGGTGATGTTGTTTTGATGGAATTGGCGAAACCAGGGGTCCATGCTGAAGTAGTCCAGCATATCGTGCATCCAGCCCATATTCCACTTTAAATTAAAGCCCAATCCGCCTGTATAGGTAGGCCAAGATACCATAGGCCAAGATGTAGACTCTTCCGCAATGGAAAGCGCACCGGGAAAATAGCTAAATAACAAACTATTAACTTGACGTAAAAAATTGGCTGCTTCTAAATTTTCTCGACCACCGTATTCGTTAGCTACCCATTCTCCTGGTTTGCGGCAGTAGTCAAGGTAAATCATGGAAGCGACCGCATCAACACGGATGCCGTCAATGTGGTATTTATCAAACCAGAACAGGGCATTAGCTACCAAGAAATTACGGACTTCATGGCGATTGTAGTTAAATACTAAAGTCCCCCATTCCTTATGTTCACCTTTCCGGGGGTCAGCGTGTTCATACAAGTGACTACCATCGAAGAAGGCTAAACCATGTCCATCTTTGGGGAAGTGACCAGGAACCCAATCTACAATTACCCCAATACCGTTTTTATGGCATTCATCCACAAAGTACATGAAGTCTTCGGGTGTACCAAAGCGAGATGTAGGGGCATAGTAACCTGTTACTTGATAACCCCAAGAACCATCAAAGGGATGTTCCGCAATTGGTAAGAGTTCTAAATGGGTATATCCTAATTTCTTAACGTAGGGAATGAGTTTATCTGCTAGTTCCCGGTAAGTTAGAAAGCGTGCGCCGGTTTTGAGTTCGGAAACGACAACGACAGCTTCCGTCTCTCCATTGGGTAATTTGGCAGGTTCGGCACTAGCAGCGTGTAACCAAGAGCCTAAATGGACTTCGTAAACAGAGACAGGTTGGGTGAGGGGATCAGTGTGCCGCCGTTTTTCCATCCAGTCTTCGTCATTCCAGGTGTAGGAATTTAAGTCAGTGACAATAGATGCGGTTTTTGGCCGTGGTTCTTGTTGGAAACCGTAGGGATCTGATTTTTCGTAAATATGTCCTTCAAAATTTTTGATTTCGTATTTGTAATGTTCACCTACACCGATTTCAGGAATAAATAATTCCCAAACCCCTGTGTGTCCTTTCCGCATCTGGTGTTTGCGTCCATCCCACAGGTTAAAATCTCCCAATAAGGAAACGTTTCTGGCATTGGGAGCCCAAACGGCAAAATAAACCCCTTTAACACCATCTACCTCTGTGGGGTGCGCTCCTAATTTCTCGTAAATGCGGTGATGGTTGCCTTCACTAAATAAATGTAGATCAAATTCGGTTAGGTGGGCAGAACGGAAAGCATAAGGATCATAAATCACTCTTTCATGCTCCCCTTCTTTGATGCGTAACTGATAGTTTTTGCTCTCAGCAGCTTCAATTGTACATTCAAAAAAGTGGGGATTATGTACTGTATCCATGGGATATTCTTTTCGTTCCTCTGGAACTACTACATAAGCAGCACTAGCATTTGGTAGGTAGGCTCGCACAGCCCAGACAGTTTTACCATTTTGCTCTATGAGATGAGAACCCAGGATTTCAAACGGATCATGATGTTGATTCCAAACGATGCGATTAACCTGTTCAGGGGCGACCGTGGTTATGGACATGAAGCTACCTATGTGATATATGGTGATTAACTAAATCAACTTTTGTAATATCTATTTATATTCTTTACATTTATTTGCATTTTTATCGCCACCGTTATCCTACATCAGAATGTGTACAGATTTTTCTCAGTGGTCATTTGTCAGTGGTACAAATGTTGTTAAATATTTAAAAAAGGGAAAATTTGTAATAATACTTTCCGTAGTTGGAGTAAAAATATTTGGTCTCGGATTTTAGGGTTCAGGCGTGGTGGGGGATTGGTTTGCATCTGTGTTTGCAATTGGGCATATTCGGCGGCGGTTAGCTTTTTGCCGTCTATAGGCGATCGCGCTTCTAAAATAATTTCAGTTCGCAATATCTCCTCTGGGATATCATCTATTGGTGGTAATGCCATCACTGCTTTACCAATAAAACCACTTAATCCTACTAAAATACTGGTCGTAACGCCTAAAATAATCAGGAATGCACCAGAAGGCAGGAGGCAGAAGGCAGGAGGCAAGAGGTGAAATCCTTTTGTTGTTTGAGTTTTGGTTTTCTGTTTGTACCTCATTGACTTGCAATCCGCTGTATGTATTTGATTAATTTTACTAGGAGTTTTGACTCCTATATTTTTAATTTTTCATTGCTAATTTTTAATTTCTAGTACAGCACGGCGTAAATAAAACAACCATTCTCAATCACTAAAAAGCTTACGCCATATTATTTTTGACTTTTGACTTTTGATTTCCGCCTTGCGGTGCTAGAGTCCTGGTGGCAATGGTTCAGCACATAGCTGATGAATATTAATAATTCGTTCAAAAATCTGGGGATATTCCTGAAGATATTCAGGAATCAGTGCTAAAGGACTCAATAAAGCGGCAGCAGCGATATCGGCGATACTCAAGCGATCGCCAACTAAATAATCTCTTTTTTGCCAGTAGGTAGATAATACTAACAAAGCATTGCCAAGCCTTGTTTGCGCTAATTTTACGGTAGTATCATTAATACCATATTGTTTTCTCACCACCTGAATTACCATTTGGCTAAATGGTGAGGGATCAATTGCTTTACCTTCACCAGCCCGAAATTGATAATAGACAAATCTCGTAGCTGTTCCGATACTTTCATCTAACCAATCTTCTAACATCATGGCTTGATTTTGCTGTTCTGGATTGGGTAAAAATAAAGCAGGTTCAGGTTGATAACTTTCTAGAAAGTGAAAAATTTGGCTTGAGTCACCTATAGCTTGGGGTTGTCCTGCAATTTGTGGTAAAAGCACAGGCAATGTGCTTAACCCAGTTAAAGGCTTGACTCTGAGAGTATGCAGCCCCGGAGTGAGGTTTTCTATCTGATAACTAATACCCTTATAACCCAATGCCAACCTGGCTTTCCGACAATAATGGGATGTACTAAATTGCAGTAACAACATAGATTACCATGACTTAGGTTATTGACAAAAATAACAAAAAGAACTTGAACTGGGCAAGAATTGGATCTAGCCCAGTGGTAGAACTTGATGAATTTTCCTGTTTTTAACCCAACTGAACATCATGAGGTGGTTGCATCTTGATACCTGATCTACAAATTTTCTCCACTTTTGGTAGATTTTTGTATTACATAGTTTGTAAAGACCCGGATTTACACAAATGTCACCTTAAATATCTTTTGTAATCTCAGCCATACTCTACAAGTCCTGTCACTCAACAGATTTTTGATTTCTGACTAACCTACTAAATATGGCAGTTGTGTAAGTCCTAAAGATGCTCACCACAGATGAAGAGAGATGTTTATTAACCCATCTAGGGGGTTGATGTAGGGGCTGCGGTAGCAGTTGCTTCAGGAGATTCTGTTGCCGCAGGTGTAGCAGCACCTGTATCTGCTGGTTCACCACCTGTGGTTGCTGCAGGAGATGTGGTTGCTGCGGGTTCGCCGCCACCTTCACAAGCACCCAACATAGTCGCCAAACTTAACATTAAAGCTAAACCAATAACTTTTGTCTTCATAACTCCTCTTTCACCAATTGTGGGCGTAAAATTTTTTGCCTGTTGAATAAGATACCTTATTTCTTCATTTTTTTAACGATTTTTTGATTATATATTTCGACTCATTTCTTCTTGTAACACTTATGTATTTTATATGTAGCATAAAGATGTGATGATTTCACCTTTTTAAAGGTTACAATGGCTTCAATTCTTGATTTAGATATGTAACTTGAGAAAATATCTCATCATCATGGAAGATACGGTATTTACCATCAGTTAAATTATGGTTGTTGAACGCAAATCAGCAGTTTCCACCAAAAAAAGTTGGTTTCGACCCAACTCTCCTTTATTATTCAATCGGCGGCGTTCTCGGAATTGGCCTAGAAAAACCCAAAGTTCCTCCCAACTGGACGGGGAAGTAATACCAAATAGATCAACCAATCATCGCTATAGTTGGATAAATTTTTTCGCTGCTAGGAGAAATAACAGAATCACCCGCACTGCAAGCTCAAACACTGCGAAAACTCCCAGCAGTTATTCCCATGGAGAATCAAGTCAAAGTATACCGATGATGGCTAATACGGGTAATCTGCCTATATGGTTGCTAAATCTGTATAAAATTAATCGATATTCGTCAGTTTTTGCCTTTTTATTAGTAGTAGCAACATTAATGGTTTATGGCTGGACTGTATATTCCCAAGAGCTTTGGAGTGAGTCTTACCGCAAATTACAAAGTTTACAACGTCGTGAGCGACAGCTAAATACTGCCAATGCTACACTGACTAGCAAGATGGCAGAGGAAGCAGAAACACCGGAGACAGGACTGATATATCCAAAGGCTGAGAGGACAATTTTCCTGCCACCTGCATCATCTAATCACAATTCTAGTTCTTCATTTTCTGAGTCTCAACCCCAAACTTCACAGGAGTCCTCAGCACCATTGGGATATTAGGGGAGTAGGGGAGCAACAGTTCGGCTTACTTCGACCCTTCGACTAGATCAGGGCATCGCAAGCTCACTAGAAGTCGCTCACCGACCGGAAGCAGAGGAGAATGTTTTTTTCCCAATTACCAATCAGTAATTCCCTCTCATGGCGAAGTCATCAAGTAAAACAAGATTCGGAAATTTACGCAATTTGGAATTTAGACGAGAACGCAAGTTTTCTACAACCACACAACCGGGAAATCTTGATCCGAAAATCATAGCAGAACGAGGAAACATTAAATTACGCCTGTTAATAGTATGGAGCGTGTTAATAATTGCTATGGTGGGATTAGGATGTAAATTATATCAGCTACAAATTCTGGATGGAAAAAAGTTGGCTCAGAGGGCGCGAAATCAGCAAATGGTGAATTTACGTCCTTATATCCCACGTCGTCCGATGACAGATCGGGCTGATAATACTTTGGCTATTGATCGTCCTGTCTATAACCTATATACACATCCGAAATTATTTGATGAATCTCCACAGAAAATAGCAGAAAAAATAGGGCCAATTCTTGGTAAAGAAAAGGCTGATTTGGTGAAAACTTTCCAAAGTAAAAGAAGTAGTATTTTATTGGCTGGTGGGATATCAGAAGAAATTGCTGATAAGCTGATCTCACTACGATTAAATGGTTTGGAATTTGTCCAAAAATACTCTCGCTTTTATCCCCAAGGTGATTTGGTGGCGGATGTGGTGGGTTATGTCAATCTTGACCGTCGTGGCCAAGCTGGTGTGGAATATAGTCAAGAAAAGTTATTAGAACGTTTTGGACCAACGGTAAGGATGAGTCGTTCGGGTAATGGGTCTTTGATGCCAGATTATGCACCCCAAGGATTTCTTAATTCTGATGATCTTAAACTGCAATTGACTATTGATAACCGTGTACAAAGAATCGCTCGCACGGCTTTAAAAGAGCAGATGACCAAATTTAGTGCTAAACGTGGCGCTGTAATTGTTATGGATGCGGTTGATGGTTCTTTGTTGGCCTTGGTGTCTCAACCTACCTATAACCCCAATGAATATGGTAAATCTGATATTTCTTTGTTTAAAAATTGGGCTGTAGCTGATTTGTATGAACCGGGATCAACTTTTAAACCGATAAATGTGGCGATCGCTCTGGAAAATGGCGTAATTCAACCAGAGGATACATTTGAAGATCCTGGTTCTATTAAAATCGGTACACATACTATCAAAAATGCTGAAATAACTGGTTATAGACGACTAACTATTTCAGAAATTTTAGAAACTTCCAGCAACATTGGCATGGTAAGAATCATTCAACGATTAAAACCATCCCTGTACTACAACTGGTTACAGCGTTTAGGATTAGAACAAAAATTAGCAACAGATTTGCCTTTTGCCGTTACAGGTCAATTAAAAAGCCAAAAAGAATTTATTTTTTCAGCCATTGAACCAGCTACCGCATCTTTTGGCCAAGGTTTTTCCCTAACTCCATTACAACTGGTACAACTCCACGGAGCATTAGCTAATGGTGGTAAATTAGTTACTCCTCATGTAGTGCGAGGACTCATTGACAGCCAAGGAGGTATGCACTATTCAGTTACTCCCCCTAAACCTCTGCAAATTTTCTCCGCCACAACCACCCAAAAGGTAGTCCAAATGATGGAAACAGTCGTAAGTCAAGGGACTGGAAAAGCATCAAGAATTTCAGGATATCGAATTGGTGGCAAAACAGGAACATCCCAAAAAGCTAGTCCTAATGGTGGATATATGAAAGGTGCAAGAATTACCAGTTTTGTCGCTATTTTTCCCGTTGAATCTCCTCGTTATGTAGTGTTTGCAGTTGTAGATGAACCAAAAGGAGAAAATGCCTATGGTTCTACTGTTGCTGCACCAATTGTTAAGACTGTAATTGAAGGACTAATTCCTATTGAACAAATTCCACCTAGTAATCTTGAGGCAAAGGATAAAGATGGAAAATAACCGATTGTGACACTGGGGGGTGCGGAAGGTAAGATTGATGATACCAAATTTGAGCAGTTAATGACTCTATTCTCAATAGACAAGGGATTCTACTTGGGTTTTACCCAAATATTGTAAAGTTTTATTGCAGGATTCAATACTTCTGGAATTACGCAAAAAATCTCACCAACTCCTATTTCTCGGTGTCCTGTCCTCCGTGGTATGTCTTCGACATGCTTCGGGAATGATATTCCATATTCCGTGATTTGTGGATTTGTAGCCCACATTCCGCACCCTTAGCTGTCA
>NZ_PGEM01000180.1 GCF_002934005.1 Cuspidothrix issatschenkoi CHARLIE-1
GCTGAAAAAGTTGTCTGTGAGGAGAGGGAACTCTTAACTCTTAACTGGGAGCAGTTTCAACTATCTGGATACGGCTATTTTTCTGTAGGTTCTGGGTTTGTTGCTATTTTTTACTTTTACAGAGTTATATAATATATCTATAATTGTTTCTGTGTGCTTTCTGGACTGATTTAATAATTCTAAATCTGTAGGATAACTAATGTCTGCTGGCGCGCCTATACTTGCTGTAAATATTGCTGCGTATTCTGCTTCAAATTCTGTCCAAGGTATTATTTTCGCCAGGATTACCCAACGGTTATCTGCTGCCAGTTTCCCCCCAAAGGGTAGTTCAAACTCTTCCGGTAGTGTGTCTTGTTGTTTTTGTTTGCGATACATTTTGATGCACCTTCATGCAAGGGTTTTTACCTACTTTACCCCTTTTCCTTCCACTTTGTTCCTTTTTTCTTACCCTTAAACTCTTGATTTATCCAGGTTTTACTTTTATTCTGCAAACCCTACTTGGGCAGTTTTGACCGCTGCTTTTAGTCCCACAAATCAAAATTTGTTAGCAACTGGTAGCGGTAATAATACAATCAAATTATGGGATGTTAACACTGGTGAATTAATTAGCACACTTTCAGATCATTCTTGGTCAGTAGTGGCTGTAGCCTTTAGTACCGATGGAGAAACGCTGATTAGTGGCAGTTGGGATAAAACCATCAAAATTTGGCAAATCAAGACAAATAAAAAAGTTGTCAGTCTTAAAAGTTATACAGAATCAATATCTAGCGTTGCTATCAGTAGTGATGGGTTATTAGTTGCCAGTGATAGCAAAGACAAGACCATCAAATTGTGGCATCAGTGACAGGGGAATGGTGATTGGTGATAATTTTACTTAATTACCCAGTACCGTTTGACTGACGCTCACGGTGGAAGCCAATCACCAATTACCCATTACCAACTTAAAATAATCAGGCGCTACCAGTGAAGGCAACTTCTGGAAATTTCAACTGCGCTTCTGCCATGGGACGGTTTCTACCTTCCTCTTGCCAGTAGTTAATCACTTCTGTGGCTTTATTTAGCAACTCCACACGATCAACATCTGTAATCCAGTGTTTGGATTCTAACTCTTTTTTTAACTCTTCCCACGCATCATTTCTAGGCCAGAAAAAGTATTTGGTTAAGGGACTAGAACCTTTACCAACAACCTGATCAACTGCGAGGGCGACGTTCTCGTCTAACCAGAGAATTTTTAAAATGAACTTGGTCAATTACACCTCCGGGGAATATCCGGGTTTTACTTACTCAGTTTGCGACCCCTCATTTTAACTCAATCTTGGACTAATTGACTAATGACTATTGATCATGACTAATAATCATCGCTGATTTTCCCTCAACCTGCTTCTGGAGAATACATCAATTTTTTTTGATTAATTTTTATATCTGATGGTAGAGTAGGTATTGACATATCAATTTTTTTTGAAATGATAGATACGTAGAGAAAGCAGTCTGATCACTAATTATACAGGTAAAATCAGTGAAAAAAACAGCAAAAAAATTATTCCTAACCCTGGGAATGTTAGCTTTAACAACCAGTTGCACAACTACATCTAATTCTAGCGACAATATTCAGCAGCCAACTGAAGCTGTAAAAGTTACTAACTCTACTACTGCCGCACTGATAAAAGTAGATGGTTCTAGTACCGTATATCCCATTACCCAGGCTGTAGTCAAAGCATATCAAGCCAACCCTGAAAATAAGAGTCAAGTACAAGTAAGTATTTCGGGTACTAGCGGTGGGTTTGAAAAATTCTGTGCTGGAGAAATAGACATCAGTAATGCTTCTCGTCCTATTAACCAGTCAGAAATGGCAGCTTGTAAAAAGAATAACATCAGCTATATGGAACTACCCATTGCTTTTGATGCTTTAACTATCGCTGTTAATCCCCAAAACAATTGGGCAAAAGACATCACAGTAGCCGAACTAAAAAAAATCTGGGAACCTGGGGCTGAAGGAAAAATTACAAAATGGAATCAAGTCCGTAGTTCTTGGCCAGATCGCCCAATTAAATTATACGGTGCTGGTGATAAGTCTGGGACATTTGATTATTTTACTGAAGCAATTGTCGGTAAAGCTAAAGCCAGCCGCAAAGATTACACAACCAGCGAAGATGATGAGGTTTTAGTTGCAGGTATTAATAAAGACCCTGATGCCTTGGGTTACTTTGGTTATGCTTACTATGAAGAAAACAAAGATAAGTTAAAAGTCTTAGCAGTTAATAGTGGTAAAGGTGCTGTTCTACCATCACCAGAAACCGTAGAAAAAGCTAAATATCAACCACTTTCTCGACCTCTATTTATATATGTCAATCTTTGGTCTAGTAAAAATAAAACTGTAGTTTATAAGTTTGCAGACTTCTACATTAAAAACGCTGCAAAAACAGCAGTTTCTGTTGGCTATGTGCCTTTATCAGAGGAAGCTTACAAACTTGATTACGTTCATTTACATAAAGGCAAAGTGGGAACAGTATTTGGTGGTAAGTCTGAGTTTAAACTCACACTTGGGGAATTGTTACGTAAACAAAAAGAATTTTAGGAATTAATAAAAATTATGGCAATTAAAGTAGGAATAAATGGATTTGGTCGCATAGGAAGGTTAGCTCTTCGTGCTGCTTGGGGTTGGACAGAACTAGAATTTGTACATATTAATGAAACCAAAGGTGGAACGGATGCAGCAGCACATTTGCTCAAATTTGATTCTGTACATGGGCGTTGGCAACCGGAAGTAGAATCTGTAGAAAACCAAGTTGTTATTGATGGTAAATCTCTCAGTTTTACCGAACATTCCCAACCTGGTGAAGTTCCTTGGGAAGACTTTGGTGTTGATGTGGTTTTGGAGTGTTCTGGTAAGTTTAGAACACCTGCTACCCTTGATCCATATTTTAAAAGAGGCGTGCAGAAAGTAATTGTTGCCGCACCTGTAAAGGAAGAGGCTTTAAATATTGTCATGGGGGTAAACGATCATCTTTATGAACCTGAAAAACATCATTTATTAACAGCAGCTTCTTGTACTACCAATTGTTTAGCCCCAGTAGTAAAGGTAATTCATGAAGGGTTAGGAATTAAACATGGAATAATTACCACAATTCACGATAATACTAATACGCAAACTATTGTAGATGCACCTCATAAAGATTTGCGCCGGGCTAGGGCTACAAGTATGTCATTAATTCCCACTAGCACCGGTTCAGCTACAGCTATTGGGTTAATTTATCCAGAATTGAATGGTAAATTAAATGGTTTAGCTGTCCGTGTTCCTTTGTTAAATGCTTCTCTGACAGATTGTGTATTTGAAGTAGTCAGACCAACAAACATTGCAGAAATTAATGGTTTATTAAAAGCAGCATCGGAGCAAAAACCATTAAAGGGAATTTTGGGTTATGAAGAACGTCCTTTAGTATCTATTGATTATAAAGATGATCCTCGTTCTTCAATTATTGATGCCCTTTCGACAATGGTTGTTGATGAAACCCAAGTGAAAATTTTGGCCTGGTATGACAATGAATGGGGTTATGCCAACCGTATGGTGGAATTAGCACGCAAGGTGGCTTTAAGTTTGCAAAAATAAGGTTTTGATGTAAGGGTTGTGGGGTATTTAATTTACCCCATTTCCCTAACTCCTAACTCCTAACTCCTAACTCCTACTATATTGACAATTTTGAATTTTTAATCATGGCTTCTACTACTGCTTCTAATTCTAATTTCAAGAATTATATTCTCGTGACACTGGCATATTGGGGCTTCACTTTAACCGATGGGGCTTTGCGAATGTTGGTGTTACTCTATTTTAATAAAATTGGTTATACACCCATCCAAATTGCCTTTTTATTCCTGTTTTACGAGGTATTTGGAATTGTTACAAACTTTCTCGGCGGTTGGATTGGTTCACAGTTTGGTTTAAAGGTGACTCTTTACACTGGTATTGGGTTACAGGTGTTTTCTTTGATGATGCTGTCTTTTCTTAATCCAGGGTGGGCGCAGTGGCTTGCAGTCCTCTATGTGATGGTTGCACAGGCTTTTTCGGGAATTGCTAAGGACTTAACCAAGATGAGTTCTAAAAGTGCCATTCGCTTGGTTGTGCCTCAAGATGCTCAATCGTCTTTGTTTAAATGGGTGGCAGTGCTAACAGGTTCTAAGAATGCTTTAAAAGGGGTAGGTTTCTTTCTTGGTAGCGCCCTTCTCAGTTCGGTTGGCTTTATTAATTCCCTGTGGATTATGGCTGGGGGACTGGTTTTAATTATGTTTTCTGGGTTAATACTGCCCAAAGGCATGGGTAAAATTAAGAAAAAGGTTAAATTTAGCCAGTTGTTTTCTAAAAGTGCAGAAATAAATATTCTCTCGGCGGCGCGATTCTTTTTATTTGGGTCTAGAGATGTATGGTTTGTTGTGGCTTTACCAGTTTTTTTACGGGGAACTTTAGGCTGGTCTTTTTATCAGGTGGGGGGATTTTTAGCCTGTTGGGTGATTGGTTATGGGATTATTCAATTTTTAGCACCGACACTAATGCAACGTTTTGGTTCTGGTCGTTCACCCCAATCTCAAACTATTCGATTCTGGACATTTACATTAACGGCTGTTCCTGGTGCGATCGCCCTGGCACTACAATTAGGTTTACCTGCTAATCTTGTAATTATTGCTGGACTTCTGGTTTTTGGTGTCGTATTTGCCTTTAATTCTGCTGTTCATTCCTATCTGGTTTTGGCATTTACTGATGATGACAAAGTTGCCTTAAATGTGGGTTTTTACTATATGGCAAACTCAGGCGGTCGTCTTGTGGGTACAGTTTTATCCGGTTTGGTTTATCAAATATTTGGCTTAGTCGGTTGTCTATGGACATCAATGTTTTTCGTATTAGCAGCAGGTTTAGTTACCATAAAGTTGCCTAATCCTCAACCTAGTAAAGCTATAGCTTGGAAAGCTGGAGATGGAGACTGATATTTCCCAGTCTAAAGATATGTTATGGAAACAGGTATATCCTACCCTAGTTGGATGACTCCAAAATTTATTTGACTTTAAATTTGGTGATGGGCAATTTGGTGACAGTTTTTGCCTCTTGCCTAAATGTTAATTTACAATAAATCCGCATTTATCATCACAATAAGAGCCCCAAATTCTCCAAAAAGTCGGAGATATGAAACTAAATTAAATTTATACAGGTAAATCAAGTGGGATATGTAATTAAAAAAGACACCATCAAACGTCTTTCTTTTCTTGATCGCTTTTTGACATTGTGGATATTCCTAGCAATGGTTATTGGAGTTGGTTTAGGATATTTTTTCCCCAATATAGAAGTTTTTATCAATCATTTCCAACTGGGAACAACTAACATCCCGATAGCCATTGGTTTAATTTTAATGATGTACCCCCCATTGACGAAGGTAAAATATGAAGAGTTAGGTGATGTATTTAGTAATAGGAAAATTCTCGGACTATCATTATCCCTAACTTGGATAATTGCCCCAATAGTGATGTTTATACTTGCTATTCTTTTCCTACGCGATCAACCTGAATATATGACTGGTTTAATTCTAATTGGATTATCCCCTTGTATTGCTATGGTAATTGTCTGGAGTGATTTAGCTAAAGGAGATCCTGAATATACGGCCGCACTTGTTGCTTTTAACAGTATTTTTCAAGTTTTATTTTACAGCCTTTATGCCTGGTTTTTTCTTTCTATTTTACCGCCTTTATTTGGCTTACAAGGAAGTATTATAAATATCAGTATTGGAGAAATTGCCAACAGCGTTTTTATCTATTTAGGCATTCCTTTCTTAGCTGGATTTACGACTCGCTGTATTTTAGTAAAAGCTAAAGGTAAGCAGTGGTATCATCATCAGTTTATTCCAAAAATAAGTCCCATAACTTTAATTGCTCTATTATTTACTATCGTGGTAATGTTTAGTTTAAAGGGTAATTTAATTGTGCAGATTCCTCTGGATGTTGTTCGCATTGCCATTCCCTTGATTATCTACTTTTTGTTGATGTTTTTTAGTAGTTTTTTCATGGCATGGAAAATTCATGCCGACTATGCAAAAGCTGCTAGTGTGGCATTTACTGCTGCTGGTAATAATTTTGAATTAGGGATAGCTGTAGCTATTTCTGTATTTGGAATTAAATCTGGTGTGGCTTTTGCTGCTGTAATTGGACCTTTAGTAGAAGTTCCAGTCTTAATGAGTTTGGTCAGTGTATCTTTCTGGATCAAAAAGCAGTTTTTTAGGTTATCTTCCCCAATGGGATTATAATTAAGTACGTTTAATCTACTATTAATTTATTTGAATTTAATGAAAGTTGCTGATTTAATTACCTGGTTTGAGGAATGGGCAAATCCTGCTTGGTGCGAAAGTTGGGATAATTGCGGTTGGCAAGTTGAACCAGGTGTTTTGTATACAGAAGCGCGGGTATTGGTATGTTTAACACCTACTTTAGCTGTCATGCAGGAAGCGATCGCTCTCCATGCTAACCTGATTTTTGCCCATCATCCCCTCATTTTTAACCCTCCCAAATCTTTCCACACTGGTGAAGCCTTAACAGAAATGGTGCGGTTAGCTTTTGCCCATAATATTGGTATTTACAGCGCTCATACTAACTTTGATCAAGTGGAAGAGGGAACTGCTGATGTTTTAGCCCAAATTCTCCAACTTCAAGAAGTATCACCCATTGTTCCTACCCAAGCTGGTTTAGGTTATGGGCGCGTGGGCATAATTAACCCCAGTTTAACATTAGAAAAGCTACTGAATAATATTCAATCTCAACTAAATCCACCTCAGTTAATTTTTTCACCAATGGCTGATTTACAACAGCAAATTTCCCGTTTAGCTGTTTTAGGAGGTTCTGGTGCAGGTTTTATTTCCGCCGTAGTCAAAACTAATGCCCAAGCTTATCTGACTGCTGATTGTAAATTTCATCAATTCCAGGAAAGTCGTGATCGTGGTATTGTATTAATTGATGCCGGACACTATGCTACAGAACGTCCAGCTTGCGATCGCTTAGTCCAAAAATTCCAAGCCCTGAACCTAGACTGGGTACAATTAAGTCAACAAGATGAGGATTTTCGTCAGTTCTTAACTTAACTTCAATTTATGTGGATAAGACTTACGGACTGTACAAATTAACCATTGTGCGTATGAACGATATTTGGTCGTTTCAAATTTTGCGGATGAAATCTAGATAAATAGCGATAGCAAAGCACTGCTGCCAGCAGTTCGCTAAAAAATCATCAAAAAATCGGGTTTAAATCTCTGAAAGTCACCCTACCTAATTCCTGTCACCTTTCCAAGTGAGGAGAAACAAGAGATCAGAAATAATGTTATCATCTGTGAAGTATTGTGTTTTATCACGTTATCTACTGAGTATGATCTGCTAAGACAGAGAGTATGTGATGTAATTCCTGTTATATATTCCTCCACTGGGATAGTGATTTTTGCCTGTAAAAGCTCCAGTCAAAGAAAAATCCCTGTAGAAATTAACAAATTGTATAGCAGTTCAATTAATGCGGTAAACTAAAGTTTAAGACCAAAAATTTCACCTGACACTAATGACTAAAAATCAGTGCTAAAATTGAGTCACTAAACTTACTGGGTTTCCACCGCGAACTTCACCTCTAAGAGGCTGATATTCCAGGTATAAACCCCAAATTTGACAGGTTTAACTACGTTGTATAAAAAGGCAGAAGCACTACATGCTACACCGCAAAATTTATCAACTGTGTTGCGACGGGCGGGAGGTATGTGTTTTTTTGCGGGATCAGCAACGCTGGATAGAGCGGGCCCGCATTATTGATATCGAGGGCGATTTAGTGACTTTACGCTATGAAACAGACGAAGAAGATGAAGTTTGTTCTTGGGAGGAAATGGTTCGTCTCGAAAGCATCGGATCTGTTACTCAAAAATTAGCTTCAGTGCCACGCGGTTACTCAGAACCGCTTACAACTGATGATTGTCCCGAAGCGGAGCGAATTCACAATCCTTATACTGACCTAAATCCAGACTAGACACGCCTTAATTAAATTCATGTCAGGCGTTCAAAAGCGGGACAGTATCCATCAAGGGTAACTTTGAAATTATATAAGGGGGCAGCGGGATTCCAACACCGTTGTCCCCTTTGATGTCGGCAACTACCACAACACTCAACATCCCCAGCACTAGGACGCAGGTGATTTTGATTTAATAGTTCTCGTGGAGATAACCCCCGTAATACTAATTCTTCACCTTGCCAACGGGCTGCAATTAAACCTGTATCAGCAAATTGTCGCCACCGGGGATCTGCTGTCACCGCATCAGGGAGGGTAATAGTAATAACAGTACCTAATTCTGCCAACTCACCTTCATAGCTCGTTTCTGGGGCAGCAGGTTGTAAAAATGTTTCTCCTATCGGTAATTCTACTAAAGTTCCGGCGGCTGGTGAATGAACATGATAACGGTTTTGTAACTCTTCTAAGCTAGTTAAGTCCGCCAAGTAACTAGGAGAACCATGAACAAAAATTACGTGCTGGGGGCGTAAATTATGAATTAGCTGGGTTGTTCCTGGTCCATCACTATGTTGTGCTAAAAGATAACTTTCCACTTTCGTGGGTGCTAAATATTCTTGATTCACTGGAATATCAATTTTTTCCGGTAAAAGAATCAGCCAATTACCTGTATTAGCTTGACAATACTTACTTAAATCTGAGGTTGTATCCGTGAGAATAATACAAGGAGATGTGCCTAAAGTTGCCAAATTTTCTGGTTTTAATCTTCTTACACGGGGTTTGACTCGTTCATCCCAAAATAAAGGTTGATGACGGGCAAAATTCTGGACTGACGCGGGGAGATGGGGCAAAAGTTCTAAATAAGCATCACAACCAGTGGCTACAGCACCATCCACCCAAATGTCTAAATCTCTACCTGTAAAGTGGTGATGGGAACGTAACAACATGAGTAATTCTTGACCTAAACCTAAAGCTGGTGTTGGTAAAATTACTGAAGAAGTTGGTTCTATACCAGTGGGACTAATAGCGCGATGAATCCTTTCTGCTAGTTGATTTTCTTGGTTACGGCGATGGGGATGACGGGATGTACCATAACTACCTTCAATTAATAGTACGTCTAAATTTAAACCTCGGAGTTCATCGAGTCGTAACCCTTCCACTAAACGGGAGTTAGAGAGGAAAAAATCACCAGTGTATAGTAACTTATAATCGCGGTTGGGGGTGTGGTAAGTGAGGAGAATGGCCACAGCGCCGGGTAAATGACCTGCGGGAAACAATTCTACGATTAAATTTTCTTTTATTTCTATGGGCGATCGCAATGGTAACGCCTGACAAAATTTAGGAATACCTTGCAATTGTGCCTCTGGCCAATTTAGTGGTAATAACTTTGTCGTTACCTCACTAGCATATATAGGTAAAAAAGGAAAAGCCTCATTTAATTCTAACAGTCCTCTAGCATGATCTGGATGAGCATGACTAACTAAAACCAAATCTGCTAAAGTCGCTGATTGAGTCACTTCCTCTACTAGAGGTAAAATATTTGTTAAACCAAAATCTAACAGGATACGGTGTGGCCCCATCCTGATCAGCAGACACACTCCTTCGTCTTGATGTTGAACACTATAGGGCAAACATTCTAACTCATGACCTGTTTCCCCAACATCAACACCAAAATCAGTTGATAAATTATCCCTCATGTTTCTACCCTTAAACTAATAGCTGAGAAACTTGGCTTTTAGCAATATTCCTCAGCAAAGTTCTAAAAGTTGGAAACAAACAATGTAACTCTTTTTAATGTGCAGAACCATTACCATGATAGTTGTCGGAATCATAAAAGCCATTTTTCGTACCAAAGAATAGGCACGAAATCGTAAATATAACAGTTAAACCCACTAATACTAGCTTAACATCCATTGATTTTTACCCTTAACTTAAGACATTTTTATCTTAATCGAGTGTTTTTGTCTTTGGACAGAATCAGCAGAAAATCTTTACTATGCCTGGGTTCTATGTAAATATAGCACTTTTATGGTGTGGGCAGGAGAAACTCGTCAGAATCAGGATGTCCAGGATGAAAACAGGAACGATTATTAGATCGCGCTTCACTATCGCGCTATTGAGCATTTAAGATTTATAATAAAATAGATTTTGGGGAGAAACTTACGGTATATAAATAACAACGACAAAAAAGTTTACAATTACACTGTCATTCTCGAACGGGAAGAAGACGGAGGTTATCACGCTTTTTGTCCTCTGCTTAAAGGTTGTCATTCCCAAGGAGATACTTTTGAAGAAGCGATCGCCAATATAACAGAAGCTATAGAATTGTATCTTGAAAGTCTAATGGCTGATCATCAACCTATCCCTAAAGAAGATTATATTGTTAAGCCATTAGGTGTTTTAGTATGAGTATTTTTCCGAGCGTCAAAGCTAAAGACTTTATTAAAGTTGTTGAAAAATTAGGTTTTTATTTTGACCGTCAAAAGGGGAGTCACTCCATTTACAAGCATAATGATGGGCGTAGAGTTGTGATTCCTATTCATTCAGGAAATTATTCAGCAAACCCTAGTTAACACAGGGTAAGCTCATCTAATTTGGTA
>NZ_PGEM01000181.1:0-321 GCF_002934005.1 Cuspidothrix issatschenkoi CHARLIE-1
CCTTGCTTATCTCCTAATTCCTTACGGGCACCTCCCCGGAGAAAGTAGTCATAGAAAAAGTTAGGATTAATCTTAATGGCTTGGTTGAAATCATCTATTGCTCCTTGCTTATCTCCTAATTCCTTACGGGCACCTCCCCGGAGAAAGTAAGCATAGGTAGAGTTAGGATTAATCTTGATAGCTAGGTTAGAATCGTCTATTGCTCCTTGGGTATTTCCTAATTGCAAACGGACAACTCCTCGGATAAAGTAGGCTTCAGCAGAGTTAGGATTAATCTTGATAGCTAGGTTAGAATCGTCTATTGCTCCTTGCGTATTTCCT